>JALVEA010000165.1 GCA_027008665.1 Thiotrichaceae bacterium
CGTTCGATTCAACAAGGTCTCAAACTTAGTAATAGCGCCATTGCTACCTCTGGAGATTATCGTAATTTTTATGAAAAAGAGGGGAAACGCTATTCACATACTATTGATCCTAAAACAGGCAGACCAATCACGCATCAATTAGCCTCTGTTACCGTGCTTAATAAATATTCTATGATAGCTGATGCACAAGCGACCGCAATCATGGTATTAGGAGGAAAAAAGGGAAAAATCTATGCACAACGGGAGAATTTACAGGTGTATATGATTTTTAGAGAGAAGGATAAATTTTCGGTATGGCATAATTTACCGATTAACAATTTTCTGAAATAATTTTTTCACAACAGGAGTGAAAGCTTTAGCTTTTTTAAACCATAAAAGCTTTTACTCCAGCAGGAAATTTAACACAAAAAATCTGTGTCAAATTCCTTATCTTCTTAAATCCTTATTCAGCATTGTCCGTTGTTTTTTCTTCTTCCTCACTCGTTGCATCATCTTTAGCGGCTTCTTTCATGCTTAAACGCATACGACCTTGACGGTCAATTTCTAGCAATTTAACACGAATCACATCGCCTTCTGATAGATGATCAGTCACTTTTTCAACACGTTCATTGCTGATTTGTGAGATATGAACAAGACCGTCTTTACCTGGTAAAATGGTAACAAAAGCGCCAAAGTCCATGATTTTAGCGATTTTACCTTCATAGATTTTACCTACTTCAGCTTCTGCGGTAATATCTTCAATCATTTTCTTAGCAGCATTGGCTGCAATGCCATTGACAGCAGAGATTTTAATGCTACCGTCATCATCAATATCAACTTGTGCACCTGTTGTATCAGCAATGCTACGGATGGTTTCACCGCCTTTACCGATCACTTCACGAATTTTATCTTTATTGATTTTCATGGTGACATAACGTGGTGCAAATTCAGACACATCGCCACGAGGGGCTTCAATGGCTCTCTCCATTTCATCAAGAATATGGTTATAAGCATTGCTTGCCTGACTTAAGGCTTGCTCCATAATTTCATGCGTAATACCTTCAATTTTAATATCCATTTGCAGTGCATTGATACCTTTGCGTGTACCTGCCACCTTAAAGTCCATATCACCTAAATGATCTTCGTCACCTAAAATATCGGTTAATACGGCAAAATCATCGCCTTCTTTAATCAGACCCATTGCGATACCTGCAACAGGTGCTGTCGTTGGTACGCCTGCATCCATTAAGGACAATGAAGTACCACAAACACTTGCCATTGAACTAGAACCGTTTGATTCTGTAATTTCAGAGACCACGCGAACAGTATAAGGGAAATCCTCTATCTTTGGCATAACCGCTAATATTCCCCGCTTAGCTAAACGACCATGGCCAATTTCACGTCGTTTAGGTGAGCCGATAAAACCTGTCTCACCAACACAGTAGGGGGGGAAGTTATAATGAAGCATGAAATGGTCTTTATAAGATCCCATTAGTGTATCAATAATCTGTGCATCACGCTCTGTTCCTAATGTTGTAATGACCAATGCTTGGGTTTCACCACGGGTAAAGAGTGCAGAACCGTGAGTACGAGGAAGCACACCAACACGAATGGTAATTGGACGTACAGTGGTATTATCACGACCATCGATACGAGGCTCGCCCGCGATAATACGACTACGTACAATCTTTTTCTCTAAGTCTTTAAAGGCTCCTTTAATGTCGGCTTCCGAAGGGGCATCCTCTTCTTCAGAGCTAATGGCATCCATTGCAGTTTTCAGTGCAATATCAACTTTTCCATAACGTTCCATTTTATCGGCTGTTTGGAAGGCTTCTGTTAACTCTTTCTCACAAGCATCCGCGACTTTAGCAGCAAGCACGGTATCTTTTTCAGGGGCTGACCAATCCCAAGCTTCTGTGCCTACCTCTGTTGCAAATTCTGCTATGGCATCAATGGCCACAAGAGATTGTTTATGTCCAAAGGCTACCGCACCGAGCATAATTTCTTCTGAAAGCTCTTTCGCTTCAGATTCAACCATTAATACTGCTTTATCAGTCCCTGCAACCATAAGATCAAGAGAAGAAGATTCCATTTGGGTCTTGGTTGGGTTTAGTACGTATTCGCCATTAATATAACCCACCTGCGATGCACCCATTGGTCCATTAAAGGGTAAGCCAGAAGCGGCCAATGCGGCTGATGTACCGAGCATTGCGGGGATATCAGGTGCAATTTCAGGATTAATTGACATTACAGTAATAATCACTTGCACTTCGTTTTGGAAGCCCGCTGGGAATAAAGGGCGCACAGGACGATCAATTAAACGCGCGATTAATGTTTCGGACTCAGAAGCACGACCTTCACGCTTAAAGAAACCACCTGGAATCTTACCCGCTGCATACACTTTTTCTTGATAATTTACAGTCAGCGGGAAAAAGTCACGTCCTTCTTCACACTCTTTTCTCCCAACAACAGCAACAAACACAACCGTTCCTTCCATATCAACCTTAACGGCAGCACTTGCTTGGCGAGCGATCTCGCCTGTTTCAATTTCAACAGTATGCTCACCATACTGAAAAGTAGTCGTTACTACATCAAACATATTTCTTCCTTCTTGTGTTTAAACCCTTGTCGCCTTATTGCTAACAAAGGTGCTTTTAGGAATGAGAATATAATTAAATTTTTATTCAGTTTATTCAATTCTCATTTCTTATAGGTAACCTATGTTTATTTTTCAAACACAGGCTACAGATTAGATAATTAATTCAGCTTTTTTTAGATACAAAAAAACACCGCGGATGCGATGTTTTTAAGCTAGTTAATAGCGCACAGCCTGTTAGCGACGTAAACCAAGACGTTTGATCAAGTCTTGATAACGTAATGAGTCTTTACGGTTTAAATAATCAAGCAATTTACGGCGTTGATTAACCATTCTTAATAGACCACGACGTGAGTGATGATCATGAATGTGTGTTTTAAAGTGGCCAGTAAGATGCTTGATATTCGCTGTTAATAGCGCAACTTGCACCTCCGGTGACCCGGTGTCAGCATCTGACTGGCGATATTCTTCAACGATTTTCGCCTTAGTTTCTGCATTCAGAGACATATTCCAAAGTTCCAGATTAAATCCTATTATTTAGCCATTAAATGCTAACTGTAGGAAGGGTTGCTAAATAATGATCGTTTTTACGATCCCTAAAAAAGGCGCGATGGTATCATGCACGATAGATAATGTGTAGGATTTTATAAGCAGGTGATTAGTATTCATTCGAGTCGCTAAAATTAAACCTGAATTGAAGTTATTTTTAAGTGTATGACCTTTTATATTAATCCTAATCTCTCATGGTGTTTTAAATTTTCAATTACCTCAATCGCCTCGTTTAGACTGCTCTTGAAATCGAATCAAAATACCTCCCACGGTACAG
>JALVEA010000166.1 GCA_027008665.1 Thiotrichaceae bacterium
GATTGAACAATCGCCCTATATTCCCGTCATGGTTAATGAAATTATACACCATGTGCATAAACAGAAATTAAACCAACAAAGCGAATCACAGCAATTAGAACAATTACGTCACGAGATAAAACAAAATAATAAAAATGTCATTATCACCCTAACAGGAGCGACTTTATTGATCGTTGCAACACTAAGCAGCACCGCCTTAATGCCCGCAATGGACAGCCTCTCTGGCAGTAGCTGGATATTAGGACTAAGTGGAATAAGCTTAATACTTTATAGTTTATTCAAACATTAAAAAGCTTAAAAAGCTTAAATACATGCCTCCTGCCACTTCTCCATACCTTGGATTTTAGGTGAGTTTAGCGCCTGTTAAACTATTTATGAACACTTTATTAGTGATATCTCTTTTGCAAGAGATCTTCTCTATCTATTTGATATTCAATCTGTTAACTAGAAGCATCCTGTACAGAGGGCATGGAATATATCTACCTATGCCCTTGCATAGATCAGAAATTTTAGGACTTTAATCTTTAATTAATAAATAACAATCATTGATTTATGCCTACAATCTTTAGAATCTGATATAAAAACTTGGTTGCTAAACGATGAAAAATTGGAATTCAGAAAATTTAACTCGCATAAGAAAGGCTTTACTTTGGGTCTATTCAAAACCTGATGGCATTATTGCAAATCATAGTGATGGTATTGAAAACCTTATTGTTATTAAAGATAAAAATATTATTTCTTTGCATTTTATGGATACCAAGGTATTACAAATTAAAACGAAAATCAGTGATACCATGTCCAGCATTGATATTACTAAACCCTTGCATTTATTAGCAAAATATACTCAGGTTATGATGTTGAGCCTTGTCTTTAAACCACAACCTAAAAGACTCTATATGCTAGGTTTTGGCGGAGGGCGTGTGCCAATGATCTTTCATCATTATTTTCCAGCCTTAACCATAGAAGCATCAGAACTCAGCAAAGATGTATTGCAACTATCTGAAATCTGCTTTGGGATTATCCCTAATAAAAGAATGACAATCAGTTTACAAGATGGGCGTGAACATCTTGCAACTTTCCCAGAAAAACATTTTGATATTATCCTTCTCGATAGCTTTTCTGGCATCGGTGAACACCCTAATCATTTATCCACCTTGGAATTTTACCAGCTTTGTCAATCACGCCTAAGCGATGACGGTGTTATCGTTACTAATTTAGTTGATAACAACCCTTATTTTAAACAAAAAGTCGCCACCTTTTGCACTGCCTTTAAATTCAGTTATCAATATAAGTCTCAAGGAACTTATCTTTTTTTTGGATCTAATACTAATAATTTTAGCACCGCTGAATTTAAACAAAAAACACAACAAATAGCCGCTCAATATAAATTTGAATTTCCTTATAGCGAAAATAGTGAATATATCAATCCCTGCAATGCAGAAGATTTTTCTAATAAAATATTACGAGATAATAGGATTTAAATAATAATTAATCACTAACTATCTAAAAAATAAAAAATGTGAAAATATCACAGAATAATCGAAACAATAGGGCTAATCTTTTACAAATCACAAGAAAATCCAAAGATATTTATTAAGAATTATCAATTTTTTAGATTTATTATTTGCATATATCATCAGTTAAAAATTATTCGATAAAAATAATTAATATGCATTTTGCTCAGGAGGAGACAAAAAAAATGGAATTTAAGTTTAAATTATCAGTATTGATAATGAGTTTATCACTAACAGCATGTGGTGGCAGTTCGGGAAATAGTTCTAATAATATTACTACAGATACTTCTGGAGGTAGTGATGATAGTGCTGAAAATGCAGACAACTCTTCTGATGATGCTAATACATCCATAGGCGACGTGACAACGACAACAGGGAACTGTGTCACCATTGCCAGACCTCAAGTGGGACGGATAGAAGTGACCTTCTCTAAAGGTTATGATGATTTTACCCCTGATTCGTATTGGGAAACAAAAATAATTGCCTTTAGCGATACCTTTTCCTCTATTGAAAGCACTTCTCGATCTGGATCGGCAACAGGAAAAATAATAAACCAAAACATCTCTACTTCTACCCATACCATTGCCAATAACTTTATAAAAACCACTCAAGGTAAGGTGACAGGCTCAAGTATCACCACGGATGAAACGGGAAAAGAGTCCACCGAAAAGTTCAATAATGTTACTGTTTATTCCCCTTTTACACGTAATGCAATTGATCGAGTTTGTGAAGGGCAAACATGGACAAATGATTACGATGCAACGACAACAAGTAACGTAGAGAATAGCGCTCCCTTTACCTCCACATTCCATACTAGTCAAATTTATACCATAGAAGCTATTAACGTCAAAAAAACCGTTCCTGCAGGTACATTTAATACCGTACAACAAACGCTAGTAGATGGAACAACCATAATAAGAATGTGGGGTGATATAGCAACAGGAATGAATATTGCCTCTGAATATAAAAATAACGAAGGTGAAGTTATTACTTATTCAGAACTGATTTCATTTACACCGTAGTGTTTTTGGATTTTTTAGAAATTAATAGTGCACAGTAGCTACGAATAAAAATTAATCATTCACAACCTCTATACTGAACAAGCTCACGCACACCCATCAAGGGAGAGCGTAATATCAATTATAAATATTAAGGATTTACTAGAAATATGAAGAAAACAAAGGAAGACAGTCATAACACAACTGAATGGGCTCTCGCACCAGTATGGGGAGCTTCTGCTGTTATTAGCGTACAACGATTTATGCTTGCTAATAGAGAAACTGGGCGGGCACATTCATTATTTTTTGGAGGGGGAGGATTAACATTAGGTGTAAGCCTAGGAAGAGGAGGAGTAGGAAATTATAGTTATCATAATTTTAGAACTAAACGACCTGTAAATTTTGATGATTTTAATGGTAAGGGAGCAAGAATAACATCTATAAATGCAACTTTAGGTCTTGGGTACTCTTGGACTAGACTAACTATATTTGCAGGAAGTAATGTTTTGGGTTCAGAATTGGCAGAAATTTCGTGGCGTGGATTAAAATTTGGAAAACCAGCGATAAAAGGACAAGCAGGGGTTCATGGAAGTGTAGGAGTGGAATACGGGGATGGTCAGCCTCATGGTTTATTTTCACGGGTACTCAATATACCAGAGGTTTTTGAAAAAGACCCAAGAATGACACACTACAAAATATACCCAAGAGAAAGCCCTATTATGACCCTTCCCGATGATGTACTTTTTGCTTTCGATAGTGATAAATTGAAAGCAGCAGCATTTCCTTCCTTAAAGCAAACAATAAGACTTATTGAATCAAGAAATAGAGGGCAGGTGATAATTGAAGGACACACTGATTCAACGGGTAGTTCTCAATAT
>JALVEA010000167.1 GCA_027008665.1 Thiotrichaceae bacterium
ATTACCACAATTAGGCTTAGTGCGTTCCTCCTTTGCGATTGGTTTAATTAATATTCTCACTGCATTGACTAATATTTATTTCTTTCGCGCCTATCTTAAACGCGCTAAATTACTGACCTTTCTTAGTTTTAGTATTCTTTCTCTGCTGATTGGCTTTACCATTTATGGCACTTTATTAACAAGTTATGCAGAAAGACATTTATATTTTGATCAGATTATCTATCAAAAACAAACTGCCTATCAAAAAATAGTGGTAACACGCTCTGTTACCACTAAAGACCAACGCCTTTATATTGATGGGCATATTCAATTTTCATCCCGCGATGAATACCGCTACCATGAAGCATTGGTTCATCCTTTGCTTTCTATCGCTGGTAAAAAAGAAAATATATTAATACTCGGTGGTGGCGATGGCTTGGCGATTCGAGAAGTATTAAAGCATAAGGCGGTTAAACGTATTGATTTGGTTGATATAGACCCTGAAATGACCCATTTAGGCAAAAATTTACATCGACTTGCGCTACTTAATCAACACAGTTTAGACAGTGATAAAGTGCATATTTACAATCAAGATGCCTTTACCTTTATTAATCAAAATGGGATTCTTTATGATCGTGTGATTATCGATATGCCTGACCCACATAATGAAGCGATTAATAAACTCTATTCCAAAGAGTTTTATAGCATGATTATCAAACGCATGAACCCTAATGGTTATTTGGTATCACAAAGCTCTTCGCCCTTTTTTACTCATAAAACTTATTGGAGCATTGAAGCAACACTGAATGCAGTGTTCAATGAGACCCTTAGTTATCATGTCAATATACCATCCTTTGGAGTTTGGGGGTTTCATCTCGCAAGAAGAAACACAGCTTTTCCAAAGCAGTTTGATTTTAAGATAAAAACGCGCTTTATTAATACAGAGACAATGCAAGCTGCTACCATTTTTGCTAAAGATATAAAAAAAATAGACTCCCCTGTGAATACCATTATGGAGCCTAAATTGTATCAGCTTTATATTGAAGATTTGCGACGTTAGGAAGTTCCTTAATTAAGCTGAATTCGTTGCCCCCAAGGGACTTGCCCTTTGCCTTTTACTAACCAAATCACATTATAACTCGGTGGATAAGCAGGGAAGTTTCCCTGTGCATCGGTAAAATAAATCATAATATCAGCTTGTCTATCTTGCTGTTCAGCCCAATTAAACACGGGGCGAAAATCAGTTGTACCTCCACCTGCTATTTTAAGAGGTAGATTGGCTTCTTCCCAAGGCTCAAAGATATAAGGAAAGCCTTCAACAATATCAGAATCACAGGCTATCAGTATAATTCGTGCGCGCATTTGTCCTTTAATGGCATTAATCTCTGAAAGGCAGTCATTTAATTCTTTATCACTGACCGAACCACTGACATCAAAAGCAACGAGTACATTCACTTCATTGCTTTTAAGAGTCGGGAAGATAGCAGGCTGTCCACGTCGTGTTGATGGGCGTAGATAACTATAGTCATCTCGTGCTACAGCACTCATATAACGTGCTAATAATGCACGCCAAGGTAAACGCGGTTGTAGGAGTATTTCTACTAGGCGTTTCATTATTGCACTGAGTTTTCCTGCTTGTTCTGCTTGCTGTGCTGCCCCTGCCATGCGTTGTTGCCATTGAATACTGAGTTCTTCTGCTTCTGATTGATTAAGTGGTGGCGGCGGGGCAGTGTTGCCTCCTGCTAGGGGATCAAATTGTTGCTCACCTGTCCCTTTTGAGTCTTTATTATCATCCTTCTTTTTATTGCTATTGGATTTGCTCTTTTTAGAGAGGGGCTTATTATTGTTTTGCTGATCTAATGGGTTTTCTTGTTGATCCTGTCCGCCTTCACTAGGATTATCTTGTTTATCATAAAGATGCTGATCCATTGTTTCGCTGTGATCATTATCACGTAATAGTGGGTAAATTTCTTCAGCCGACATCCCTTGATATTGTTTAAGCACCATTACATTAGGCGGAGCTGTTAAACCGTCTGCAATTAAAATAGGATTAATAGCATAATCACAGGCAAGATCCCAGCGATGAGTGACTCGATGTTCTTTACGTGCAAAATGCGATAAAGCACAGTGTAAAGCCTCATGGGCTAAAACAAACTGCATCTCAGCAGGACTCAATTCTTCAATATATTGGGGATTGTAATAAAATTTACGTGCATCGGTTCCTGTGGTTTTACACCATTTAGGATTTGCCTCTTGTAATGGCAAACGTAATACCAATGCGCCAAGAAAAGGCTTATCTAAGATAAGCTTAGTACGTGCTGATGCTATTTTCTGTTGTATCTCTTTACGATTCATATTATTCATGATTGCCTATAAAAATCTTAATGCTTCAATATTTATCATTAAAAAAAGCGTGGAAGCTAAACGAAAAATAGTATACTTAAAATTGATAAGACTACTGCAAAGAAATAAACGCAGCTTGGAACTTCCTAAATAGCTTAATGGGGCTTATATTGGTATGTTTATTTCCTTGGGGTAGTCTAAACCATGACTTAAAAAATAAGTTGTCCTAATAACAATACTAAACTATTAAAAATTTTATGCCTAAAGCATTTTTTAAGAAATATTCACCAAATCCCAAACAACTAAAAGAAAATAAAGCCTTAGGTATTTTAGGCGGTCGTTTGTATCGTGAAAACTTATGGCATCTTAATCGCCATTCTGTTGCTAAGGCCTTTGCTATTGGGTTATTTTGTACTTGGCTTCCCTTTCCTTTTCAAACGGTTATTGCAGCATCACTGGCGGTTTATTTTTGTGCTCATATTCCCTTGTCAGTGGTATTAGTTTTTGTAACGAATCCCATTACTATTCCACCGATGTTTTACTTTGCTTATTGGTTAGGCAATAAAATTTTATCACGAGAGGTGGGGGATTTTAATCTGGAATTAAGTTGGGAATGGTTTACCACAGGATTATTACAGGTTTGGCAACCTTTATTATTTGGTAGTTTTATATTAGGTATTATTTCGTCAGTTTTAGGTTATATTACTATTCAGTTACTGTGGCGCTATAATATTAAGCGTCGCTGGGAAAAGAGGAAAATTCGTCGAAAATTGAATAAAAAATGATATGGATAATAAACAATGGATAGAGATTAAAACGGATTGGTTCTATCACAAAAGCGAAAGTAGAGCGCAATTCTGTATTGAAAAACAAAATTCCGAACATGGCTTATCATGGGTATTTCGGGTGCGAGTTAATAAAAAAGCATTATTACACCCAACGACTATGTCATCGAATACTTATTACGAAGGGTTATGGGAATATGATGTAGCGGAATGGTTTATTGCTGATCCTGCGACGGGAAAATATATTGAACTGAATCTAGCGCCAACAGGGGCATG
>JALVEA010000168.1 GCA_027008665.1 Thiotrichaceae bacterium
ACGCGTAATATTGAGGCATTAGGCGTTTTTATTTTGCCACTGACGGCGTTGACACTATTACTTCAACAGATGGTTAGCCTCGACGCTAGCCATACTATTCAGATCAATAGTGGCTTAGGTATACATATATTCACTTCTTTACTTGCCTATAGTATGTTAATGCTTGCGGCTATTCAGGCGGCTTTATTAGCAGAACAAAATAATCATTTGCACAATCATAAACCAACGGGTTTTATTCGCACCTTGCCTTCATTGCAAGATATGGAGATTTTATTATTCCGCTTTATCACACTTGGCGTAATTTTGCTTAGCATTGCTTTGATAACGGGCTTTGTCTATTTAGATGATCTGTTTGGTCAACATATCGCCCACAAAACGCTTTTATCAATCCTAGCATGGCTTATTTTTACTACCTTGCTAGTCGGTCATATAAAATTAGGATGGCGTGGACGTACTGCTATACGCTGGACACTGGCGGGGTTTATTATTCTCATGATTGCTTTTTTCGGAACCAAAATCATCCAACACTTTTTAGGAATTTAAACTAGTGGATCTCACTACCGTCCCTTTGTGGATACTCTTTACCATATTAATCATCTTTTTTGTTCTATCCGCCTTTTTCTCAGGTTCAGAAACCGCTTTAATGGCGTTGAACAAATACCGACTCAAACATTTAGCTAAAAATAATATTGGCGCACGTAAAGCTTTGGAGTTACTACAACAACCCGACCGATTAATTGGCTTGATTTTACTGGGCAATAATCTTGTCAATATCGTTATTATTCAGCTAGCTACTTTGATTGGCTTACGTTTAGGTGGCAACACAGGGATTGCAATTGCAACTGCTATTTTGACCCTTGCTTTACTTATTTTTGCTGAGGTGACTCCTAAAACAATCGCTGCTTTGCGTGCAGAAAAGATTGCCTTTCCAGCGGCTATTTTCTTTATTCCCTTGCTAAAAATAGCCTTTCCTGTGGTTTGGTTGATCAATATTGTTTCTAATTTCTTTGTACGTTTATTTGGTGCAGACCCTAGTAAGGATAGTCTGAGAACAGAGCTTAACCATGAAGAACTTAAAAGCATCGTTAAAGACTCTGATTCTACCTTTCATCACCATCATAAAAATATGCTAATTAGCGTATTAGATCTAGAGTCAAGCACTGTGGAAGACATTATGATTCCGCGCTCTGATATTGTTGGAATTGATTTAAACGATGATTGGAGTGATATTGAAAGACAAATTTTAGACAGTCATTTTACCCGTTTAGTAGTATACAAAAACCGTCTCGATCAAATAGAAGGTATTATCCATTTGCGACGATTGCTTCAGCCTATCCATGAGGATAAGCTCAATCGTGAAACACTGATAAAATCAATGGTTCCAGCTTATTTCACCCCAGACGCTACACCGCTTACGACACAATTGCTTAATTTTCAAAATGAAAAAAAACGTATTGCCCTTGTCGTGGATGAATACGGTGAAATTATGGGCATGGTGACTTTAGAAGATTTACTCGAAGAAATTGTGCGCGAGTTTTCAGGCAGTATCGACCCCTTTGAAATCAAAGAAATGGACAAAGACACTTACTGGCTAAATGGCAGTATGCATATCCGTGATGTAAATCGTCAATTAAATATCGAACTACCGACTAATGGTCCTAAAACATTGAATGGTTTGATGCTAGAACAACTTGAAACACTCCCTACCATCGGTACGACTACATTGATTAATAACTATCCTTTGGAAATACGAAAAATTGAAAATAATACGGTAAAAAACTTGATTATCTACCCCCCCATTAAACGTAATAACTAAGATAATTCCAGATTCTACTGCAATTTTAACAAGGCTACTCCATTATGAATGATTTAAAAAATAAAAAATCACCTCCCTCAACAATAAAGCAAAGCTTTATACAACAATTACGCGATCATTTACTCGCAAACCCACTCGATAATCTCCCTAGCTTATTTTTAATCGCGGTATCAATTTTTGGAGCTGTAACCTTAATTAGTCTCTTATTTATTGATTTATTAGTTTTCCCTTTTGTTCTGATTGCCATTATTTCTAGTCTATTTGCTGCATGGCATATTCGTATATTAGGTTCAATGAAAGTACAAATTGAACTGTTTGAAAATGAAAATAAACAATTAAGCCAGAATATCGGTGAAATGGAACTTACTCTTGAATCACTTAAAAGTAATAATAACCGTTTACATCAAGAATTAAATGCATTACAAAATTTAAGAACAAATTTACAAAAGTATGCGGATGAAACCAAGTTAGATTTCAGCCAATTATTAGAGGAGGCAAATCAACGTTTTCAGCATCTTGAGCGCATTACAATGGCTAATGAACGTGTTTTATTACAACGTATCGCACAAGATTTAGAATTTTTAGATCATGAAGTGGGGATGCAACGCGATGAATACCAGCGTTTTGTTGCTCGCATCCCTGAACACTTACAAGCTACATTTTCAAGTTTATCCAATACCTCATTTGAACAGCTTGCAGGAAATGACCAACGCATCGATCATAAAGAACTACAGACTTTAGTCCATCAGCTGATTAAAAAAGTGAGCTAATTTCTCTTAACAATTTTATTCTCAGTACCTGCAAGAATCCCTTTAATATTTGCACTATGTTTCCAATAAACCAATAGCGTAATAAATGACAAACCGATTAAAAGTGCTAATGAATTTGTCATATAATAAAAATAAAAGGGTGCAAGCAAAGTGGCAACCAGCGCTGAAAGTGAAGACATATTGAAAATAATAGCGCTCAATAGCCACGTTGCAATCACCGCTATACCAATCGGGGGATTTAAGCCAAGATAAATCCCCATTGCAGTCGCAACACCTTTACCCCCTTTAAACCCATAAAACAATGAAAAAAGATGCCCTAAAAAGGCAGCAATACCGATAAGAACCAACCACTCTAAACCTAAGCCTAAATACTTTGCAACTAAAATAGGAATAAGTCCCTTGAGTGAATCGCCTAAAAGTGTGAGGATAGCCGCTTTTTTCCCGCCACTGCGTAGAACATTAGTCGCCCCTGGATTTTTTGAGCCGACTGTCCGTGGATCAGAAAGCGAAAAAAGTTTACAAACAATAATTCCTGCCGAGAAAGAACCAATGAAATAAGCACAGATAACAAAAACATAAGGGAGGATTGCCATAATAAATCCTTTTTTATTAATTAAGTAACAGGACAAAAAACCAAGCAAGTGCCATAAACAAAAAGATAACATGAATGATTAGATTATCTAATTATGATAACACAGCTTTTTTAAATAGAAATTAAAGAGCAAAAATTGACAACAAAGTTAAGCGTAAAAAAACAAGGTTCACTCAATGCACCTCCCTTATTGGTTTTGCATG
>JALVEA010000169.1 GCA_027008665.1 Thiotrichaceae bacterium
GATGCCAGTTATAAGCCCCTTTGCCAAAGGGCAACATCTACGTCCATTATTAGATCAATCACGGCAAACATTAAAACACTATGCACAATATCATCAGCTAAATTTTATCGAAGACCCAAGTAATCAAGACCAACACTATGATCGTAATTTCTTTCGCCATGCCATTATTCCCTTATTAAAAAAACGTTGGTCAAGTATGGGAAAAGTGCTAACACGGGTTGCCAAACACCAAGCAGAGGCAAAAAATTTACTAGCAGAATATCTTGAGCAGGATTTACCCTTATTAGTTGGTCAGCGTGAAGGAACATTATCGGTTAAAAAACTTAAAACATTATCAAAAATAAGATGCAATGCTGTTATACGTTATTTTTTAGCAAAAAAAGGTTTTTTAGCCCCATCGACAAAAAAACTGCATCATATTATTTCCAATATATTAAATGCAAAGCAAGATGCAATACCCTGTGTGCATTGGCAAGGGGTAGAAATACGTCGCTATCAAGATGATTTATATGCACTCTCGCCTCTTCCCGAACATAATGACCAACAAATTATTCGCTGGAATATTAATCAATCCTTGCAAATACCCTCGCTAAATAGGATATTAAAATTTAAGCAGTTAGAAACAATCAATCACTTACTGCTTAAAAAAGATCAGACAGTGGAAGTTCGCTTTCGTCAAGGTGGAGAAAAGATCTATCAAGCCCACAGGAATTGTACCCGAAGTTTGAAAAAAATATTTCAAGAAAAGCATATTCCACCGTGGGAACGAAATCGTATTCCATTGATTTATATTGATAATACACTCGTGTTAATACTATGGAATAATGGGTAGATTTATTACTTGGAAGTTCCTACAAGGAGTAAAAAATTGAAATTATTAGAAAATTTGTTTGAAAACTTTTTATGGAAAAGTCGTTTAATGGTACTCGCCGCAGTGCTAGTGAGTTTAATATCTGCAGCAGCGGTTCTGTACATATCCAGCGTTGACGCATGGGTTATGGTGAGTCATCTAGGTGAATATATGTCCTCATCACTCTCAACAGCAGAACGATTAACATTAAGAGAAGAAACGATAAAACACGTTGTAGAAATTATTGACGGCTATCTATTAGCGACGGTATTGCTTATTTTTGGATTGGGTTTGTATGAGCTTTTTATCAGCAAAATAGATATTGCAGAAAATAGCGAAGGAGCCTCTAAAATACTTATTATCAACAATTTAGATGACCTTAAAAATCGTTTATCTAAAGTGATTTTAATGATTTTGATTGTGCGATACTTTGAACATGCGCTTAATATGAAATTTGAAACTCCCCTTGATCTACTCTATTTTGCAGCAGGTATTGCCCTTCTTGGGTTGGCACTTTATTTAACCCATAGTAGTGGTGATCATAAAGGGAATTAAGTAGAAAATTTTAAAATTTCAAAAGAACCATAGGTTTTTTTGTTTGATTACTTTAGGTTTAATCATCTATTCAATCCGAAGATTTATCTCAAATCTCACTATTCAAGCCGCTGTGTCTCTAGCTCAGTGGTGGTTGACTCCAGTAACCTCCTATTTTGCACCTCTTATTTTATAGCCAATGGTTATTTTTCCAACTATCTGTAATTTTGTTTGTAATATCCTCATTGAGCTGTTCAATGAATGCAAGCTGAATAAAAATACACCCATAGATTGATGCATAGCAGGATGCTAATTAAAAAACAAAAATAAGGAAAAGCATTAAAAATTAACTGATTGAATTTTTTAAATTTGATCTATTAGAAATAAGATAGGGTGACTTATGAAACAAGTATTACCAGTAACAAGCTTAAACACAGCGGTTTCATTAATGAGTGTTTCTGTCGTGTTTTTCTTCTCGTTTAATAATGTGAATGCTAATGAGATGATGGCTAGCAGTTGGAATTTTCCAACTCCTGATCAAATTCAAGTATCACAAAATAGATTGCTTTTGTTTTGTAATGCTAACCCTTATAAATGCCCTGTTGGTTTGCGTGCAATGAGAATAGGGGGTGCAGGAGGCACAGGTGTCGGAGCAACAACAGGAACAGGTTCACTTGTTAGTCCAACCAGTAATTCTTCTGCTAATAATATTAGCGTGGTACTAGCAGGTGATAATAGTTCTGTCACGCTGACAACGGATCAAAAAGCAGATGATAATAATATGACATCCAATTCAGAGGCTGATCCCATTATTGATCTTGATCAGGTATTGAATTACAACAATCATTATAAATAAACCCCCTATTTAATTATCTAATCTACGTTTTATTGTCATTCAAGACCTTCAAATTAAAATAAATTAAAACGAGTTTAAAATGAAACACATATTGCTTATCTCATTACTTTCGTCCCTGTCAATAATAGCAGGTTGCTCTAGTAGCTCACGTCATCAATACAAAGAGGTTAGAACATTAAAAGGTCCTGATATTACGGAAAACCTTACGAATTATACCTCTGGTCTTTCTTGTGTTTCTGATCGTATTAATCTTTCTCGAAAAGTAAAGATTACGGTTGATGCAATACCTGATAAATCAGGCAAAGTAAATTCCAGTGAGGGTTATAAAATAACCCAAGGCGTTGAATCAATGGCAATTACCGCATTGGCTAAAATAAAAGCCATACAAGTGGTTGAGCGTAGAAATATCGGTGCTTTTAATACCGAGTCTGACCTAATGCAGAAAAAACGCATTGGTGATAAAAAACGCTACAAATTATCCAATGGACGCTATATCAAATACAAACCGCTGTTATCGGGAAAAATTCATAGCGCAGATTATTACATCACAGGTGCTGTTACCGAGGTAAATTACAATATTTATAGCGGTGGTAAGTTAGTAAATGTCTCAGGGCTGGAGTTTGGCTCTAAAACAGTGATGATGAATGTTGCAATGGATTTAAGAATTGTCAATGTGCATACCCTTGATGTGATTGATTCGATTTCATTGCAAAAACAATTTGTTGGCAAACGCACTAAAGCAGGACTTTATCGCTTTATGGATAAAGAACTGGTTAATTATGACGGTGGCTCAAGTACCGATGAACCACTTCAAATGGGTGTCCGTTCACTAGTTGAGCGTGGCGTGGCTCAACTCGTAGGACGCTTATTTAATGTCAGAGTAAACGAGTGTTATCACGACAATATACAAATTAGATAACTTTTAACCCAACCCCCAACCTAAAATAAGGTGAATACTATGAAAAAAATCGTATTAGTAAACTCTGTTGCCGTTCTTTCTTCATTTTTAGCAATGACTGCAAATGCGGATTATGCGCCTGTTGTTATTGATACAGATACGGTGATCAACCTAGAATATGATAAAAACATTGATCTAACAGGCTCTGTGAATGTACCAACGGTTAATATG
>JALVEA010000170.1 GCA_027008665.1 Thiotrichaceae bacterium
CCATTTTTTAAAAAGAGAGAAATAAGCATAATTATCTTTTTATCTTCTATGACTTTTTGTAAAATAATCAACAGCTTCTTTTGGTTAATAGAGTCAAAAAAATCATCTACATCAGCCTTAGCAATATATGAATAGCGTTTTAAAAAATCTTTTGTTCTGTTGACAGCTTTAAGCACCCCTTTCCCTTTACGAAAGGCATAAGATTTATCATTCAATTTTACACTATCAAGCAACGCCTCAGCAATAATTTTTTGAACAACTTTACTCGTAATAGATGCTTGAGCTAGTTTACGCATCTCTCCATTACTTTTAGGCATCTCAAAGCCACTCATAGGGTCAGGAACATAACCTTGCTGCAGACTTTTTAAAAACTCTCCAGAAGCCATAAGCTCTTTAGCTTCATGGTAACCTTTTGTCTTTTTATAGAGTTCAAGAGTCATTAACAAGTTTTTAGTCGAAAATAGTTTGTCAAACTTTTTAGTTAACATAGCTACTCTTTTTTTCAAATGGCTTAGGTCGTTTAGAGTTCAAATCATAAGACTTTTCAATAGTATCAGCAGAAAAAGCATAAACACGAATAGAATCCTCTTTATCACAAAACTCCTCTATGCTTTTTAAAAGCTCTTCTAGTTTATACTTTTTAATATCTAGCTCAAAAACAGAGAAGTTTACTCGGTAGCCATACCCCTCTAAAAGGGTGGCTACTTTGGTTCTACTTTTTGTGTCGCTGATGTCGTAGGTTAGTAGGAGTTTCATTTTATTCCTTCGCATAAATAAATATCAATAACTTAAAAACCTATCGTCTAATATTCTCCAAAACCTTATCTCCATAAAGCGTCTCCACCTGAATAATAATTCTACTCAAATCTTGTTTTATATCTTCAAAATTACTAGTAGTATTAATATGAGCCAAAGCATTACGACGTTTTCTAAGTTTATTATAAAGCTTATTAACCTTTTTAAACTCCTCTTTATTGGCATGATACAGTCCACGATATCTATTTAAAATCAAATTATCTTTTCTAAAATTTCCAATAGTTTTCATTACATTATCATTTTTCACATAATCATTTTCAAACTCAAAGGTTGCACAGATGTCTTTAAAACGATAAGAGCAATACTCCCTCAATGACTCAAAAATATATGCCAAAGAGATAATAAGATAGTTTTTTTCAACTGTTACTTTAGAAAGTTCAATATACTTCTGATAAGGTTCAAAAACAGATAATCTCTCTAAAGGAATTAACTCATTTTTTACTTTATCAATAAGATTAGAAATATGCTTCAAGTCTTCATTACTCTTTAACTTTACCAACTCTTCTTTTAATAAACCGTAATTTCTCTCTACCCCTTTAAGGTCATTAGAAAGTAGAGACTTTGAAAAGTCTTCAAACACTTTATTGTTTAAAAGTTTCATGTTTTTTACAGGTATAAAGTTTAAAGTTCGTATAAAACCAGTAAGTAAAAGTGATATTTGAGTTATCTCAATATATGAATTCAGATAAATATACTCATATTTTTCATGACTCTCAACCTCTTTTGCAAAAATTATTTTTAAATCTCGTCTCTCTAAAAACTGTGAAAGTGTCGAAGCAAAAATTGCCATAATAGGCTGGTGCCGAAAACCATGAGTAATATCTAAAACAATATTATCATTATGCTGAATTAACTCTAAAATAGTTTCAAAGATATCATCTAAACTATTGTCTCCTATAGTTCTAAACTGAACATTTTTACCTTTTAAACTCTCTGCTAAAATAGTCTTTTGAAAAGAGATAGCACAAACTGTACCAATAAAAACAAACTCATCATCAAAATTTTCAAGTAAAAAATGGGTTGAATTTTTATAACGCTTTCTTTCTATGTTAAAAATATCACTGTTATACTCTGCATCGTGAAAAAGTATATTTCCCTCTTCATCTTTTCTAGGTGTACAATCTTTATGATTAAAACCTGCTCCTGATGTTCCTAATATTGTTATTATCATCTCGCAAACTCCTTATAAAAGTCTATGTTATAGTTCTGTTCTGTTCCCTCTATGGGGTGGTTTTCATTATCGTAAGCAGAAGAGAGATACTCAACCATAATGCCATGAAACTTTGCCAGTTCAAAAAGTATAATAGAGGTCGAGGCTTTACCTGTAGAGATATTTAAAGACAGATGCTTCTTTTCATTAACCTCCTCTACTATGGCACTAAAGTTCTCTTGTAGTTCATTTGGGTTCTCTAAGCTTTTTAAAACATACTCTTTAAGCTTTATATTCTCTCTTTTTAAAAACTCTTTTATCTCAGCATAACTCTCTTCAACAGGAAACCCTTTCTCTTTTAAAATATAAATCGTATGCAAATTATGCCCACGAACTATCTTTTTTAAATGGTTTACATTAGAAGGGGTTACCAGTATCATCACCTCTTTACCTAAAGCTAGTTCTTTAACTATCTTCAACTCCTGCTCACCTAAGTATCGGTACGACATATAGACCAGCAGAAACATTCCAAAGGCTATAAAAAGCTTGGTAAAGCTCTGTTGTTCAATAATATCAACAATGCTATCGGCAAATATTCCAATAGAAGCCAAAAAGATAACTACAATAAACAGTGACCGTAATGGTACATGTTCATTAAGTCCTATGGCTCCTAAGAGGTCTTTTTTTATTTTCATGTTAGTTCTTCAAAGTTTAATAAAAAATCTAAAAGTTTAACTTTTTCATTACTATCGATACTATGTTTAGAATATTTTTCTAATAATTTTTCTATATTTCTAAAATCTTCATTATCATATAGTTCTTCAAAATCTTCTACTATTTCATCATCAATTGACGAATAATTTCCATTCATATAATTATAAAAATCTTCTAAAGAATAATTATTATTTCTCAGTATTTTATTTAGAAAAGGTAAAACTAAATCATCTAAAGTTATAGTACTTTTTCTATTTAATCTAAAGTTATAATTTACAATATTTGAATATTTATGAAGATATCTATTGTTATTTTTATCATTAGAAAAGTCACTATTTTCTAAAGATTGATATATCAAGTTATTATCATTCTGAATAGTTATATCAGTCATAGAAAACAATTCGTTGAGTTGTTCTGACTGTAACCAATTATTATCAAAAGTCAACATATAAGTTTCATAATTTTTTAAATAATCTCTAATATTTCTTTCTGTAAAAGCAAAAGAACTTTCCTTGTTTTTAAGGGTTTTTATATACGAAATATCTATTTTTATCTTTCCATATCCCAAAGACTTTGCCATACCTATATTGTGATAATGTCTATTTTGATTATCATGAAATGTTAACGCACTGAGCAATGCACCAATTTCTACTTTTTTAAGATTATGAAAACGAATTTTTCCTTTAAA
>JALVEA010000171.1 GCA_027008665.1 Thiotrichaceae bacterium
ATTACTCGATTGTTTTTCTCCAAAACCCATTGCCTTAAATTCATCCTCAGATAGAGCATAAATTTTTTCTAGTTGTGTGATTTGTTGGGAGACTAAAACTTCAATCGTTTTAGGGCCAAATAAATCGATGTTCCCTAGTACGCGAAAGAAATGTTGTAAACTCGCTTCGGTTTGAGCGATGCAATTTTGCCCTTGGCAAACAAGGAAATCTCGTTCCATTTTAGCATCTGCATTACAAGCAGGGCATTGATCAGGAATAATGGCATTTTCGCCCGTTTGAACGACGGCTAATAGTTTAGGGATTACTTCACCACTGCGTACAATTTTTATTTTTGCACCAATACCTACATTGAGGTTTTTAATATTTCCTGCATTATGTGCGGTGACATTTGAGATGTCTGCCCCTGATAAATTAATGGTTTCAACATTGAGGACGGGTGTAATGCGTCCTGTACGTCCTGTTTGCCATTTTATTTCATTGACGGTTGTTATGGCTGTCTCGCCTTTTGTTTTCTTGGCTATTTGCCAATTATGATGATGATTAGTCGAACCTAACTCATCGCATACTGCTTGATTGAGCAGATCAATGACACTTCCGTCAACAGGGTATTCACAGTTTGATTCAATTTCTTCACATAGGGCTTCTATCTGTGTTGATAATTCTTGATGGGTGCATTCTTTTGCCTCTAATGTTTGATAGGGAACAAAGTGAATGACTTTATTTTCCAATGCCTCTTGGGCTTGTTCGGATAAGGTATCAGCACCAATTAACCCTGCTACAAAATTACGCGGATGGGAAAATTGGTCACTTAAATTATCAATAAAATAGCGAGCTTCTATAACGATTTCACCATTTCCTGTGTTTTTACCACCGATTGCGACTAAACCACGCTTTAGATTGCGAGTAATATCATTGCCTAATAATCCATTACCTCGCGTTGCTAGAATATTATCTTCATAACGTGCTGCCATACCGTCGAGTTTAGGGGTAATACGAAAACGTAAATCTTCCGCTTTTACACCGATGGCTTCTGCATGGCGAATAACACGCTCAACAAAAACAACAATTTCTTCTTGGGTATAGGCTTTATTGGTTGAAAGCATCGGTGTTTTATGACGAATTTTAGCTGTACCTAAATCATTGTCAGCTTCAACCGTTTTCAGGAAGGGATGCTCAGGGGCGCGTTTTACTAGCTCAGCATAATAAACTTGATCGTAGGTATCATCGTCAATAACTGGTTTACCTTTGCGGTAAGCGTTATTTGCATAAATTAGCCATTCCACCAGTTGTTCGGTTGATAATTCAGCAACAGGTTTACTTTGATCTATCATAAAAAATGATTCCTTCACTTATTTTTGTTGTGGAAAATGTTTAGCTATTGTTCTGTAAGTCTATAATCTTAATTGAATTTTTTCATTATCTAGGATAAAAAAAATAAAATGGTATTTTTATGCTTTTACACCTTGTCGAGCATTTTTGTTTTTTTATCCTTCAATTCTATCTATTTGCTTAAAAATTAGAGACTTGTTAGGTTAATTTATATACAATTCGTCCCCCGATAAAATCTACTAAGTTTTGGAAAATAAAAAATAATTATCTAAAATCATGGATTTCGTACTAGGCTATATGCAATTTCAAGGAAACTTAATGAAACTTAATGAAACTTAATGAAACTTAATGAAACTTAAATCAGTTAAAAAACACATATACCTATGTCAATTTTAAAAAGTTTAAAAGTAGTAATATGTTCGAATTTAAAATACCTATTGTGCCTCCATATTGAGGGTAAACCAAACCGACCTATCTTACTTATTCAGGTGTAATGCTCATTATTATTAACAAAAAAACGAGGACAGCCATAAAAAAACAATAAAAAACCAATAAAATAACCTAATAATGTATATTTATTAACCAATATAGTAGCTTTATGATGTTTATACTTTACACAATAAAAAAAATAGCTACAATCAACGCCAGTTTTTGTCAAGTTACGCTGATGAAAATGGGCTATTTTCAAGGGAAGAAGATAAGCCATCTCCTTTCCACCCCCAATTGGGAGAACAACTTATGAATACTGCAACAGCAACTGTAACTCAAATTAACCACAGATTAGCACTACC
The DNA here is from genome assembly GCA_027008665.1 of Thiotrichaceae bacterium. Lineage (GTDB taxonomy): Bacteria > Pseudomonadota > Gammaproteobacteria > Thiotrichales > Thiotrichaceae > JAGLBW01. The sequence goes on from JALVEA010000171.1 coordinate 2,122, forward strand.
CGTCGATGGAATTGAGCCATATGTCGAAAAAAAAGGCGAAGAATATATGAGTGATGAGCAACTCGCTCATTTTCGCGCCATTTTGACAGCATGGAGAAAAGACCTTCAAAAAGGTGCGGATCGCACTGTTAATCATATGAAAAAGGAAGCAACGAATTTTTCTGACCCTGCGGATAGGGCAACGCAGGAAGAAGAGTTTGCACTTGAGTTACGTACCCGGGATAGAGAACGTAAACTGATCAATAAAATTACCAAAACCATCGCCCGTGTTGATGCAGATGATTATGGTTTTTGTGATGCTTGTGGTATAGAAATCGGCTTAGGTCGTCTTCAAGTACGACCTACGGCGGAACTTTGTATTGACTGTAAAACCACAGAGGAGATTAAAGAACGTCAGTTAGCTTAAACTAAGCAATAAGCCCAGCAGATGTATCGAATTTACTATTACCTACTGGGCCTATTATTTGTTTAATTTATAGAGAGTCTTTGCTATTTCGATTTTAAAGGCTTTCTTGAAGCTTGCTAATAACAATAAGGGACTATGCAATACATTGGTCGTTTTGCTCCATCACCTTCTGGTCCACTTCACTTCGGATCATTGATAGCGGCAACTGCAAGTTATCTTTGTGCAAAATCAGTTCAGGGACAATGGTTGCTTAGGATTGAAGATGTGGATAAATTTCGCATCAAAAAAAATAGTATTGATAGTATTATTAACACCTTAGAGAGTTATGGCTATCAATGGGATAGCGAAATTTTATATCAAAGCCAACGAACAGAAGCCTATCAATATGCACTTGACTCTTTAAAAACATTGACTTACCCCTGTACTTGTACTCGTAAGTTTTTGCAACAAAAAACCCCCGTTGGCACTTACGGTTATATTTATACTGGTTTTTGTCGTGAACAGATCAGTAATCCAAACGCGACACAATTTGCGATACGTTTGCGTACTGATAGTAAAACTATTTATTTTAATGATGCCTTACAAGCCCCTTATCATCAGAATATTGAAATAGAAGTAGGTGATTTTATTCTCAAACGCAGTGATAAGATGTTTTCTTATCAATTAGCAGTGGTTGTTGATGATGAATACCAAAAGATTACTGAAGTAGTACGTGGATCAGATCTACTAGACAACACGCCACGCCAACTCTATTTGCAACAATGTTTAGGCTATCGTCACCCTACCTATTTACACTTCCCCATAGCGATAACTGAAGATGGAAAAAAGCTGAGTAAGCAAAATCATTCACCTGAGGTTGCCAAGCATCATAAACGCCAAACCATCTTACAGGTATTAAATTTTTTAGGTCAACAAGCTCCCCCGCTTGATTATTTTTCAAATCTTGAAGATCTATGGGATTGGGCAATAAAAAATTGGAATCGTGATAAAATACCTGCTCAAATGACACTTTCTAAAGATTACCCCCACTATCATGACAAATTCTGATACCCCCCTTATTGATGTATTATTAATTATCAGCACTCACTGCCCACATTGCCCTAGCGTACTGAATCATTTAAGCAATTTGGTAAAATCAGGGGAAATTGCCCAGCTAACGATTATTAATATTGAACAACAACCATTGGCGGCAAAAAAATACGATGTACGATCCATCCCTTGGATAAAAATTGGCAATCGAAAACTACAAGGGTTGCAAAGCTTAGAAACCATTAAGCAATATATCCTTTGGGCTAAAGAAACACAAAGCCTTGCCGCAGATTTTGATTTTTTATTATCCGATGGTCAGGCAAGCAAAGTCACAGAACAAATTTTACAAGATCCTAATAAAATAAATGCTCTTTTAGAGTTGCTTAAAGATGAAGGGACAGTGCTTAGTACGCGGATTGGTATCGGTGTTGTTATGGAAGATTTTGAAGCGAGTGAGCTACTAAAATCGATTATTCCCCAATTAAGTGCATTAACACAACATCCAAATCATTTGATTCGTTCTGATGCCTGTCACTATTTAGGACTCAGTAAGGATGCCTCTATTCGTCCTGTTTTAGAGAGGTGTTTAAAAGATGAGAATGCAGATGTTCGTGAAATAGCCCAAGATGGCTTGAACGAATTATAAGGTATATTTTGTGGGATTAAGGGGATGGTTGGCTGTTTATCGACCAATTAACTGTAAATTAGACTGTTTTGTTAAACTAAACTATCCTTATCTTGTGAACTCGTTCATTTTAGAGAGAATTTCGGTGTCGAAGACAATCTCACCCCCCTCGTTTCGATGAAAATAATGAGAAGATTGTCTTTCCTTATTAGTCTTTAGATTTTAATAAAAGAGTGTTATGAATTACAAAAAATCCCCCCGCGTCTTATTGTCAGCCCTTATTATCATGATGGGAACTTCATGTTCAAATAATAGCTCCTTGTCTTTAAACCAAACAACTGCAAGATTGAATGATTCTGTCAGCGAGCAGTTTTATCATGTCATGGTAGGAGAGCTCTATGGAGGGATAGGAGATGATAAACATTCTTTAGAGTATTACTTAAAAGTTGCTATGGAAAGTGATGACCCTAAAATTGCCAAACGCGCAACCCAAATTGCTTCTCGTTCTGGACAGAATAAAAAGGCGGTTAAAGTTGCACAACGATGGTTGCAGCTAGCGCCTAAGTCGCTCGAAGCGCGTCAGTACCTTGCTTTATTATTATTACGTCAAAAACAACCTCAAAAGTCGGCAGAACAATTACACAAAGTACAACTTGAACTGGATAAGCAGGGCAAAGATGGTGCTGAGATTATAGGTGCTATGCTAGCCTCTGAAAGGCAAGCTGAGATGCTTTATCAAATGTATCAGCATTATCGTACACTTGAACCAGAGTCACATAAAGTACAGCTAATTTTAGCATCGCTTGCTTTTAAAGCGCATCATTACCAAGAGGCCTTAGATGTTATAGAGCCTGTTCCAGCTCAGTTGAGAGGGGAATCAAAAGAGCAGGCCTTATTATTACAAAGCAAGATTTTATATAAATTAAAACGTGGCTCAGAAGCAATGCAAGTGTTATCACCGTTGATGAAATCCAAATCAACTACCGATGTCGCTTTATTAGAATATATACGTTTATTGATTATGGATAAACGCAACGAAGATGCAGCAGAGGTACTATTACGTTTAAGAAAGAAACACCCCCATAATACAGATATCAACAAGGCACTGATTGCCTTATATATTGATTTAAAAGAATATTCTGAGGCAGAAAAACATATTCCAGATTTATTAAAATCTATTCGTTATAGAGGGGTAGCGCATCATTTTAAAGCAGAAATATATGAATCACGGCATGAGTTAGACTCTGCATTGAGTGAGTATGAACAAGTGCATGACGGTGAATTATACCAAAGTGCTCAAAGTAGAATCCCACAGCTTTTGATACAACAACACGGTTTGGATATAGCACGAGAGTGGCTACATCAAAAAATTTCAAATGCTAAAATTGCAAAAATAAAAGCAAAATTTTTAAATATTGAAGCTATTATTTTACTCGAAAGGCAGGAGTATAAAGATGCCTTAGGCTTATTCGATGAAGCGGATGCCTTAACACCTAATAATATTGATATACGTTATAGTCGAGCCATTGCATTGCAAGAGCTAAAACAAATAGCAAGGGCAGAGCTTGATTTTCGTTTTGTTCTAAGTCAGCGAAAAAATGATATCAATACCTTAAATGCTTTGGGTTACATGCTTGCAAGTTATACCGATAGATTAGATGAAGCTCAGGTACTGATCAATAATGCATTATCATTGCGACCCGATGATGAAATGATTATTGATAGTCTAGGATGGTTGTACTTCAAACAAGGCAAATTAGATAAAGCAGAACAACAATTACGCAAAGCTTATCAAGCAAACAATAACCCAGAAATTGCGAGTCACCTGATTGAAGTTCTCTCAAAAAAGGGAAATAAAGAGGAAGCATTGGTTATTTTTGAAGAAATGATTGAGCAATTTCCCAATGATGATCAGCTCAAACGAGTGAAGCAAAAAGTGATTGACTATAATCAAAACTCTTGACGAACTTGCCTAATCCATGAGACTAATGCAGGTTTAGTTCAAATGATTAAAAGGTTAATAAATGAATGTTGTAATCAAAAAAAGGCTTGATCACAAAAATAAAATAGGAGTAATGCTATTTTTTATCCTATTTTTATTAGGAGGTTGTACCACTCAGCAATCAAGTGTTAAACCGATGGTGGATAAACCAAAACCTACGCTTACTGTGTCGGGCAAAGAAGCATTATGGAAGAAACGCCAGCAACAATTTTCAAAAATGGCAGCTTGGACAATGAATGGCAAAGTTGCAATGCGCTATAAAGTCGATAATTGGAGCTTCGGTGTTGATTGGTTGCAAAAAGGAATCAATTATTCTGTTATCAATATTAAAAACCCCTTTACAGGGGCAACAGTTGCTTTACTGACACAGAAAAACAATAAAGTTACTCTGAAGGCCTCGGATGGCAAAATCTATCAAGATACGAATGCGGAACGGTTATTAAAAAAACAAGCCCGCATCGAACTCCCTCTTGAAGGTCTAATCTATTGGGCGCGTGGTATTAGCGCGCCACAATACCCAAAAGCGAAAGTGGTTCTGGATGCACTGGGTCGCCCGAAAAAAATGATACAAGCAAATTGGACGATTAAATATAAAAGCTATAAAGGCAATGCTTATAACTCCCTGCCTAGAAAGATTATTTTGACACGCAAGAAAAATGCAGTTTATGTCAATATGGTTGCAAAGAAATGGCAAACTAAATAGTTTATGATGAATTTACTCGCTCCTGCGAAACTCAATCTGTTCCTGCATATTACAGGGCAACGTGAGGATGGTTATCATCTCTTGCAAACCGTGTTTCAGTTTTTAGATTATTGTGACGAGATCGAATTAAAACGACGTGCTGACGGTAAAATAAAACGTTTAGCAGGTTTAAAATCGATTAAAGCAGAAGATGATCTGGTTATTCAAGCCGCTAATCTACTAAAAGCTCACACCAGAACATCACAAGGTGTTGAAATTAGCGTTAGTAAAAAACTTCCTGTAGGGGGAGGGCTAGGTGGTGGTAGCTCAGATGCGGCTACTGTTCTTGTTGGATTAAATGCATTATGGAATTGCAATCTTTCAACAAAAGAACTGGCGAACTTAGGCTTAACCTTAGGAGCGGATGTTCCCGTCTTTGTCCATGGTGTTGCAGCTTGGGCAGAAGGTATTGGCGAAGAGTTAAAACCTATTACACTAGCTGAAGAATGGTTCGTTGTTGTGCATCCGAATATTTTTGTCTCAACAGTTGAACTTTTTTCAGATAAGGCATTGACACGAGATTGCGAACCATGCAAAATGACGCGCTTTCTTGAGGGGCAGGTTAGTAATGTTTTTGAACCTGTTGTAAGAAATAAGCATGTAGAAGTTGCACAAGCACTAGATTGGTTAAGTGCTTATTCAAAGGCTCGTTTGACTGGAAGTGGGAGCTGTATTTTTGCTAAATTTCCAAATAAAACAGTTGCTAAGCAAGTGCTAAATGAGTTACCTTCTCGCTGGAATGGATTTGTAGCAAAAGGTCTCAATAAATCACCTTTGCAAACAAGCTTAGAGAAGTATTTGTAACAAAATTGGGCCGTCGCCAAGCGGTAAGGCACCGGGTTTTGATCCCGTCATTCGTAGGTTCGATCCCTACCGGCCCAGCCAAATTCATACAAGGAAGCTTCAGCTTCCTTTTTTATTTTTAGGGAGTTGTTGTTGACAGCCTACCTCTATAGAAACTTTAGGTAAGAGCAAATCATGTCTGATGTAGAAAGGATGATGATATTTGCAGGTAATGCGAACCCGCAGCTTGCCCAGTCCGTTGCTGATAATATTGGTGTTTTATTAGGAAAAGCAACTGTATCCCAGTTTAGTGATGGTGAAATTCATGTAGAAATACTTGAAAATGTGCGTGGTTGTGATGTCTTTGTTATTCAGCCCACTTCAGCGCCAACCAATGATCATCTGATGGAATTACTGATCATGGTGGATGCCTTGCAAAGAGCCTCTGCGGCTCGAATTACTGCCGTTATCCCTTATTTTGGCTATGCGCGCCAAGACCGTCGAGTACGCTCAAGACGTATGCCAATTACCGCTAAACTTGTGTCGGATATGTTATCGATAAGTCATGTAGATCGTATCTTGACCATTGAGTTGCATTCAGAGCAGATTCAAGGCTTCTTTGATCTGCCCGTTGATAATATCTACGCATCAGGCGTATTAGGAACGGATATTACAACACAACAATATATCAATCCTTGTGTTGTCTCCCCTGATGCAGGTGGTGTTGTGCGAGCAAGAGAATTAGCAAAAGCATTAGGCGATGTAGAGTTAGCTATTATTGACAAACGTCGTCCTGCACCCAATGTCTCAGCGGTGATGCATATTATTGGGGATGTCAAAGAAAAAACCTGCATCATTATTGATGATATGGTGGATACAGCGGGAACGCTCTGTCATGCGGCAGATGCCTTAAAAGAAAAAGGTGCTTTACAAGTCTTTGCCTACGTTACGCATCCTGTTCTTTCCGGTCCTGCTGTTGAGAATATTATGGCTTCTGCTCTTGATAGTCTTGTGGTAACGAATACTATTCCACTGAATGAAAAAGCTAGAAAATGCAGCAAAATACGTCAAATTTCAGTTGATAGAATATTGTCCCAATCAATTGAACGTATTAATAGAGAGGAATCAATTAGTGATTTATTCGCTAATATAACATTTTAAAATAGCGCTCAAAGAGCCTTTAAAATTCATATCTAAATTTCGTAAACCTTAATATTGAGGTTATTTTTGCAGTTTCTGGTCGCGGAAATTGCTCTTTTTGAAACCAAGGAAATATTTCCTTATTGTTTCGCTTATTTTGGAGAAAACTCATGGCAAACGATTTTAGTTTGACCGCTACTTCACGTACTGACTTAGGGAAAGGAGCGAGCCGCCGCCTACGTCGTGAAGCACTAATACCTGCTATTATTTATGGTGGAGACAGTGAACCTGCACCCATTACTTTAAGAGCAAATGAAATGGTGCGTAATCTAATGGAAGAAGCTTTTTATGCTTCATTGATTAGATTAAATCTTGAAGGTACAGAAGAAACGGTCATTTTACGTGATTTACACCGTCATCCTTATAAAAATAATACGATTATGCATGCTGATTTTCAGCGCGTAAATGCGAAAGAAGAGTTGACAGTCACTATCCCCTTGCATTTCATTAATGAAGATATTGCAAAAGGTGTTAAGAGGGGCGGTATGGTGAGTCATATTATGACTGAAGTTGAAATTTCCTGTTTGCCCCAAAATATTCCAGAATTTATTGAGGTTGATATCACTGATCTTGATCTACATAGTTCAATCCATTTATCAGAAATTGTATTTCCAGAAGGTGTTCACTCAACACTATTACATGTAACAGAAGGGGCTGAAGAAAATGAACACGGTTCATTGCCTGTTGTTAGCATTATTGAAACGCGTGGTGGTGCCTCTACTGATGAATCAGAAGAAAGTAGCGACGATGCGGATAGTGCAGAAAACAGCGATTAAAAGTGAGTAAAATTTATGGCTAAAACTGCCATACAATTAATTGTCGGTCTGGGTAATCCAGGCCGCAAATACGAAAAAACCCGGCATAATGCTGGGTTTTGGTTTGTTGATGAATTAGCAAGACGCTATATTGCTAATTTTAAATTAGAAAGCCGTTTTTCAGGTGAAGTTAGCAAAGCCAATATTGAAGGTCATACTGTCTGGCTTCTAAAACCCACTACTTTTATGAATAAAAGTGGTCTTGCTGCAAGACAACTGGCTTCATTTTATAAAATACCCGTTGAAAATATACTCATTGCACACGATGAATTAGATTTAGAACCAGCAACAATGCGCTTAAAATTATCAGGAGGGCATGGTGGACATAATGGGCTACGTGATCTACACGCACATCTTGGCAAAGAATACTGGCGTTTACGTATCGGTATAGGACACCCCGGTGATCGAAACAAAGTAGTTGATTACGTCCTATCTAAAGCTAACAAAAATGATGCAATAGAAATCTCACACGGTATTGATCGTGCGGCGGATTGTATTTCCTTGATTCTCGATGGAAAAATGCAAAAAGCAATGAATCAACTTCATACTAAGGAATAGAAAAATATGGGTTTTAAATGCGGAATCGTTGGTCTCCCTAATGTCGGTAAATCAACACTTTTTAATGCACTGACAAAAGCAGGTATTCAAGCCGAAAATTATCCATTTTGCACCATTGAACCGAATGTCGGCATTGTCCCTGTTCCCGATCCGCGTATGGATGCATTAGCGAAGATTGTTAATCCAGAACGTACCCTACCTACAACAATGGAATTTGTTGATATTGCAGGTTTAGTCGCTGGTGCATCACAAGGAGAAGGCTTGGGTAATAAATTTTTAGCCCATATCCGAGAAACCGATGCAATAGCTCAAGTTGTACGCTGTTTTGACGACGATGATATTGTTCATGTTGACGGCAAAATAGACCCCGTTTCCGATATTGAAACAATCAATACTGAATTAGCATTAGCAGATTTAGACACAGTAGAAAAAGCGATTAAACGTGTTACTAAAGCAACCCGTTCTGGGAATAAAGAAGCGATTGCACAATTAACTCTGTATAAAAATATCTATGAACACCTAAGTGAAGGACACTCAGTACGTTCATTTGAACTAAACGATGACCAAAAACACTTAGTTAAAGAATTGCACTTAATTTCCATAAAACCCATTTTATTTGTTGCAAATGTTAGTGAAGACGGTTTTGAAGATAATCCCTATTTAGATGCTGTAAAAGCCATTGCAGAAAAAGAAAATGCCGAAGTTATCGCCGTTTGCGCCTCATTAGAAGAAGAAATGTCACAGCTAGAAGATGATGAGCGGGATGAATTTCTTGAAGACCTAGGTTTAGATGAACCGGGCTTAAACCGTGTCATTCGCTCAGGCTATCACTTATTAAACCTACAAACCTTCTTTACCGCAGGAGTAAAAGAAGTACGCGCATGGACAGTCCACCAAGGCGCAACCGCACCTAATGGCGCAGGACGCATACATACCGACTTCGAACGTGGCTTTATTCGCGCTGAAGTAATCGCCTATGATGATTTTATTGAATATCAAGGTGAACAAGGCGCAAAAGACGCAGGTAAATGGCGCTTAGAAGGCAAAGATTATATTTTACAAGAAGGCGATGTGGTACATTTTAGATTTAATGTTTAAATTTAATATTTAGATTTTTCAGAAGACTATTGACACTCAGAACAACAATCTATATATTCCCCACCTCAGTAAAAAACACTGATCAGGCTACATAGCTCAGCTGGTTAGAGCACATCACTCATAATGATGGGGTCCCAAGTTCGAATCTCGGTGTAGCCACCATTTTTTAGTTCGCCAGCATCCGCGAACGCTCTAAAACCCGCACCTTAGCGGGTTTTTTTGTATCTATAGATGTTCAAATATTAAATTTTCACAGGAGTCCAAGCCTAGGCTTGGGCGAATCATTAAATTTTTTGATAGCAAAATACTTCAATTTTTAGGCAAGATTAAAACCTAAGTTAGTCGCTATTAAAGAGGCAATTCCAGTATTTTAGCCAGTTCTTGAACCGTTTTATGCTCCTGTTTAGCATGAAAGGTTAACCAGAACTGTAGCATTTCTTGATTTTGCAAATAAGCTTTCATCTGGAGTTTTTCTGCAAGGGCTAGCATGGATTGATCG
>JALVEA010000172.1 GCA_027008665.1 Thiotrichaceae bacterium
GTTATGAAAAATCAGCATGATCTTGTAGAAGTCGTACACACTTTAAAACAAGTCGTTTGTGTAAAAGGCTAAAATTTAATGAATAAAAGCTCTTGCACAGCCCAAATCTATAGAAATAAGCTTTTTAAAGACGCATCTCTACCGCAAAAATATAGGAGAAATATCATGCCCGAACAAAATAGAAACACTCCTAGGCTACACCAAAGAGGTAACCCAATAGCCAATAACCCACTTATGCGACGCGGTGGTGTACATAAAAAATCTCGTACATCAAAACGCCAAAAACATAAGCGAGAAACCCGTCAATTAGTGACTAAATACATGACCTCCCGCCACAGAGGTCGAAGCTATCAAAAGAGAAAACGACAAAATACATCCTCTTATAAAAAAGATCACTTTATGTGGTCTTTTTTTTGCTAAAAAAAGGAGCTCCGCAATCGCATGATTTTAATCTTTTCTTTCTACACCTTTAAAAAAACAATATGTGAACCAATAGGGTAGCTTTGATAAAAATCTCCCAGTTCATTACTCTTCAGTTTTTACCGCATTTTGATCGCCTTTTGCCGAGCCGTTTCCTGTTTCATTGACGGCTTCAACATTCGGTTCTAAAATGAGGGTATTAGTGAGTCTAAACTGAAGCGCAATAAGCTCTTCGCTCGTATTTTCTGAGTTAAATTGATTATTTTTTACCGTGATATATTTGACATAGCCATGACCTTCATGGGCATCATCGCTAGTATTTGGATTACAATTAATGCTTTTATCTGCCTTATATCCCTTTTTAGCATAACCGCCTAGCGATAAGTCACCAAAGGTACTGCCTGTTGCACTATTTCCTGTAATACTAATATGTCGTGTAGCAAGGCAATTTTCCGCGCCTACCTCATAAGCCCATGATGAATTTTTAACCACATTATTGGCGATTTGTATATGATGACCACCATCAATATAAATGGCCGCCGCCCAACTTTCTTCATTATCATAAGAAGGGTTACCTGCGGTACTCATATTTTCGACAAAGTTATCTTCAATAAAACCATAGCTTGCTGCATCAAAAAGACCAGGTAATACACGCCCTTTTCGGTCTTTTCGTGTTGCTGATGTACCTTCACCCCCAATGGCATCAATGGCGATATTATTCACATCGTAAACATCATTCCCCTTAATCTCCCAGCGTTTTACATTACCGTTAATAACAATGCTTTCACTTGAGCCTGTACGCATCGAATAGACTTTATTACCTTCAATAATGACATTGCGAATACCTTGTTTGCTCGTTTTTCCTGTACCGTAGACAGCAATTCCATGTGCATCGCTATCACTATTGAAATCATGAATTTTATTATTACGGATCATAATGTTACGGATATTTTTTCCTTCAACAAAAATACCATATATATTATTATCGTCTGCATTGTGACCTTGCAGGTTTAAGTTTTCGATAATAACTTGTCGGGCATTATCACCAATATAAATAAAAATCGCATTTTCTGGCGTTGTTAAAGGGTTCATATCAGCAACCCCAATCAATTTTGTTTTTGAGCGATAAATTTCTAAGGGCAGACCTGTTGCAGTATTGGTGACTTCAACCACACAATATTTGCCTTTACCGACAATATCATCACAGGCATCTATAGCGTCAGAAATAGAACCATTAGCAATCACATTAGGCGTTGTTGGAAAGCGCTGAATCCAGCCTCTATTGGGTCTAAATTTTTCTGCCAATGGTTTTGCACCCCAGCCCTTTGCAGCATGGACAGGTGAAATAAAAGTAGTGGATATCAGCATGACGATAGCAATAATGATAAGCAACAAGCTTTTATTCGCCAAAAAAGCCGTTGAATGTGAATTATGAAACATAATTCCTCCTAAAATTTGAGTATTTAGAGAGACTATAAAGAGAAGTTTTATAGTGCTTATTTATTATTAATTAGCGCTCATAAAATATAAAAATGATCAAATGTTAGCCTTTGTTGGCTAATCTAGCAAGCTTCTATTTAGTGCAATCAGCTTCGCACAGCATGGTAGATTATACTTTAGACAAATATTTTTATCATGAAACTATTATTTTGATCATTTAATTAGTATTATTTATAAGCAAACTACCTTTTATCTTATATTTCTGTTTGTTGGGCTTTATTTTATTGCCTTGTTTAAAATTAAGGAATTTTAAGGTAATAGTTAAACCATTCTGTACACTATCAATCATGAAATTGCTAGGCAATATCAAAAAGAGCTGAATGAAATCAAACAATAGCAACAAACAATGCTACTAAATAAACTAATCACTAGGAGAAGATGAATGTCGGGAAGATCAAAAAAAGGAGCGTTATTGCTGCTGATAATGGGGGCAATTTTTATGGGCTTGTTTAACTTTGGATTACAAGCAACGAATACAACTGAGTTTTGTACCTCTTGCCACTCAATGCAAACCAATCTAAAAGAGCTAAAAGAAACCGTGCATTACTCAAGTGCTTCTGGGGTTCATGCAGGCTGTGCAGATTGTCATGTACCTAAAGCATTTTTACCTAAGATGATGGCTAAAATCATGGCGGCAAAGGATGTTTATCATGAAATTTTGGGGACAATTGATACACCAGAGAAGTATGAAAAACATCGTTGGGAGATGGCAAATCGAGTATGGGCAAAAATGAAGTCAACAAACTCTCGTGAATGCCGTAGTTGTCATTCTTTTGATCGTATGAATTTAAGCGAACAGGATAAAATCGCCAGAAAAAAACACGACTCTGCTACCCAAAAGGGTAAAACATGTATCGATTGTCATAAAGGAATAGCACATGAAGAACCTGATGAGCCAGACGAAGAAGATGAAGATGACACAGAAAAAGAGAAAAAAACTTAGGCTTAACTAACGCTTATACAAGTAAGAAAATTTAACGGGAATCTAATCAAAACAAAGATTCCCGCTTATTTTAAAGACTATGGTGTTATGAATGGTTACAAATAAATATCCTTTACAATAAGCCATGACGTTTTAATTTAGAACGTAATGTCGCTCTATTGACACCTAAGCAATTAGCCGCACGACTCTCATTGCCACCTGTATGCTTTATTATCAACTTTAATAAGGGTAATTCTACAAGGTCGATTATCTGTCGATACAAACAAGTGGGATCTCGCCCTTCCAATGAATTTAAATATTCTTTCACCTCTTTGTCTACCAAGGTTGAAAGAGTCTCTGAAGAAAAGCGCTGAATAGGTATAATTGGCATAATTTAAGCATCCATATTAGTTATATTAAAATAGAATAAGTTTATAAGCATAAATTCTAACACTTTATCCGCTTTACGTCTCTTTAGAAATTGCAACTAAAAAATCTCTATCATACTGATTCA
>JALVEA010000173.1 GCA_027008665.1 Thiotrichaceae bacterium
GGTTGGAGCAAATACGACTGAATTGCCGAATTGGGGGTTATAGATTGATTGGTTAGCACATCCATTGCAGCACCCTTGATTTGCAAGCAAGTTTATCGGAACCCACGATTGGAGTAGTTTGTATGGTAAACAAGGACAACTGAACCCCCCATTAACCCCAGCAAAGAGATGCACTTGGCTTGCAATTTTAAAATTATAGCTTATTATATTCAGACTTTGGCAAGGGGCCGTTAGCTCAGTTGGTAGAGCACCGCACTTTTAATGCGATGGTCGCTGGTTCGAATCCAGCACGGCCCATCAATCGTGATAGCTAAAACTTTTTATAAGCAAATCGCTGTGTTTTAGTAGCAAGTGGATGTATCTTGAACTTCCAAATGTTGCATCTTAAAAATTAAGGTCCTTGCTTTTTCTTAGCCAATTTACTTCCCAACATAGCTGTTTTATCATTTGCAGGGCCCTTGATGGATGTATGCCGCTGTAGTTTCGAACATTGTCCTAGTATTCACAATTTCACCCTAGCTGCAATAAGCGTTAGTACTTTGTAGCTTCCTCTTTGTGCCTGTATGGATGAACTGATCATGGTGACGAACTTTTCATCATTCCAAATATTCTAATCCTGCATTTACAATTCAGACCACCATGCCACATAGCTTCTACCGTGCTTTGAATCTAATAGACAAAGAAACAGTGGGGCTAACAAATCCCCCACCTACTCATCAAGGATCTTACATTTCAGTTGCCTGCATCAGTACATTTTTACTATTTTTAACAAGATCATCCTCACTATGTTATTGTTTTTATTCAACAAAAAAGATTAATAAATTAGCGCTTTACTTAATAAAGTATAATCTTTGCTCTTTAAAAAAATAATCGGAAAAATAGCCTTAACTACTATGAATGAAATAGAGTACGAATTGCGTGAACAGGATTTGACTGCTTTTACAGAACACCAGATGCAAGATAAAGAACACTATCAAAAAACCTTGCGACGCCAACAGATTGTTTTACCAGCCATCATGGCCTTGCTCGCATTTTTTATGTGGTTTTTTTTCGGAAATACGCTAGCTGCTATTTATATTGGCATTATCGCCATTGCCTGGCACTACATTTCACCCTTAATCATAAAATGGAATATTCGCCGTCAAACTTTGGGCTTGTATAATGAAGAAGAAAAAAAGAGTGCGCTAGGAAGAATTAAATTAGTTATAGAGCCTCAAACTTTGTTACAAGTCAAGGAAAACAAAGAAACTCGAATTCCGTGGAAAGATATCATGAGTGTAGAGTCTACTAAACGTTATGCCTTTATCTATCTAGATACCAACCTCGCGTTGGTCATACCAAAAAAGACTGTAAAAGGCAATTTAAAAAAATTCCTCTCTCTTACTGATGAAAAAATAAGAGCCGCTGAAGGATGAAATCAATTATCTATGTTCAGGTATTGTTGTTCTGTAAGAATAAATTTCTTCCCAAAACTACCAACAGCCCTATAAAAATTAGATGATTGTGATCTAATCACATCTTCGAAGAATGTATTGACCCATGTAGAAATAAATTTAAAAAAGAATAGTTTCTGTTTTGCCTCTCTATTCTCTATCAATATAGACATAGCCTCACATAGCATGGAAATATGGTCTTCAGGTTCAGGGCTTGTTCCAGAGCTTTTTATACCCAGACTTCTTAGCTCTGATCTTAATTCCATAAGTGGCTTTTCGTGCAAATAACCTGCTAAATACCATGAAGCATAAGGCAGTAACTCCCCACGATTGACTCCGATAAATAACTTGTGAAATTCCTTTTTGATGGCTTTCTCGTTGTGTTTTCGAGTCTCATTTACCAATTCTGCCCAACACTCCACCCATGGATCCCTAGTATTAATACTATAGTTGCCTGATCTAAGCAATTTAAGTATTTTCTCCGCTGGGGTTTCATAAAATAAATTTGCCAGAATCAAATAGGTATCAGCACGAAACAGATCTATCTCATCTTTCGTTAGTTGTTTTCGCATAATATTTTATTTTGCAATCCTCACACAAATACAAAAGATTTACTAGACCGCTTTTAAATGCTGGGTTCTTTGCCATCTTCTTTGCAATTCCAGTTATCATTTTTTTAGACGCGAAAGACTTTGCACATTCTCTACAAAGAAACATTTCATCAGACACTAGCACTTTTTTCGTACGCAAATCCTCCACATCACAATTTAAACTCGGCACCAACGATATAGCATCCTCTGGGCACCCAATCGCACACACCGCACATTGAACACATTCTTCTTCAATTATCATTATTTCCGGTGTAGTATTGCTGGCTTGCAGGGCATCCGTTGGACACAATGAAACACAAGCAGCACATAGCGTGCACTTATCTGAATTTATTATAACTGTTCCGAATGGCGCGCCATTTGGCATATCAATCCTTTCCCCTTGAATTGGCGCCTTTTTTATTAAAAAATCTAATGCCAATCTGATAGATTCCTTTTTTTCATGCAAGCCGGCGTAGGTTGCCACCTCATAATTATCGGCCACTTCTGGTTTATCATGGACATACTCATTAATGTGCTTTATCCACCTAATTTGTTTGTTATAACCTAACATCCCCATAATTCTATTTGCCCAATCAATGTGTTCACTTATATTTTTGATAGTAGTCCACATTAGATCATCATATTTGTGTATTAATATTTCCGTTGCACCATAAGCAAAACATGAAAGAATAATATCAAGCCCTAACTCTCCATAGCTATGTAATTCAATACGATAAACATTGGGCAACATCTCCTCGTCAAAACTGATTCTCTTAATATCAAACAGCACAATTTTCGATTTTTTCTCACTTAGCACGCTTCTTATTTCATTTAATAATGAGGCTCTATCGAACCTCTGTAAATTGATGGCGCCTGTGGGACAAACGCTACTACAATCACCACAACCCTGACACAGATATGGGTTTATCTCTATATGTCTACTTTGCTCTCCGATACTTATTGCCTCAGTACAACAAACGCTAACACACCGACTACAACCTGCATTTATGCTACTATTTCGTGCACATAAATTCGCTTCATAATTAAAATATTTTGGCTTTTCAAATACGCCCTCCCAGCGTTTTAACTCAGTAATTTTTTCATAAACTCTATTGTTGTCTACAACAAAATACCCAGGAGGAAACAATTTCTCCTTTATGTTTATTCTTCTCAGATCTAAAATTAAATCGAATTTTTGTCCATACTTTTTCCCGTTTATTTCGGATGTCACACTAAAGTTTCCTAAATACCCATGTATTTTCACCTCATTGTCATAAATTAGGCAGTTACATTCTTCTATGTCGGTTTTCTTATTCAATTTACTGTC
>JALVEA010000174.1 GCA_027008665.1 Thiotrichaceae bacterium
TAATTTTTTAATTTTAGGAACGCCACAGTATAAACCATGCATAAGACGATAACGATGGAAAATAATAATGAACAATAGCAATATAAATGCTGACAACCTTATCTGGATTGACCTTGAAATGACAGGGTTAGACACCTTCAATGATGTCATTATTGAAATTGCCACAGTTGTAACTGATAAAAATTTAAATAAATTAGCAGAAGGTCCTGTGATTGCTATTCATCAACCTGATGGCATACTCAATGCAATGGATGACTGGAATCAACAACATCATGGCAGTTCTGGTCTAATCACACGAGTGAAACAGAGCCAGCACAGTGTTCAACAAGCAGAAATGGAAACCATTGAATTTTTACAACAGTATGTGCCAACAGGTGCATCCCCTATGTGTGGCAATAGCATCTGTCAAGATCGTCGTTTTATGGCGCGCCTTATGCCTGATTTAGAAGCTTATTTTCATTATCGCAATTTAGATGTTAGTACATTAAAAGAATTAGCTGCACGTTGGAAACCTGAAGCACTCAATCAGTTTGAAAAAAAAGGCGCCCATCTTGCTTTGGATGATATATTAGAATCCATTAAGGAATTACAGTTTTATCGTCAGGAAATTTTGTCGATTTAAAATATTTATTAATCTGTCTTCACTGACTTTTCTTTAAGCAGTTTTTTCCTAAGTAAATCAACACGACTAACAGGCTTCTCTTTTCGCGGATATTGAATTACGATCGAAAAAGGTAAGGTTACAATTGCAAAGCCTACCGCCGCTATCGCAAATATTTTCGTATATTCATCCACCCCTAGAAGCTTTGTTACAGCCACCATAATTGAACAAAATAATGCGCCAAACATTAAAAATGTAACAAATCTAATTTGTTTTTTATTTTGCTTCCCCATAGCCCAAGCCCCCTTTGTTTATTTGTATAACTAGTATACAGTATAAATAAATTTTATACATAAGTAAATTTCATTATTTCTATAATATTTATCTATACTTGTTATGTGGAAATAAATTTATTTATATATTTCATAGAACTAGGATCAATAGGAATTCAACTATCATCATCCAAAGTGTTTGCTCTTTCTTCGTTGTCTATTTCCTTATTTTTACAGTGCTTTTTAAGAAGAATTCCAAGCCGTTGAATACGATTTTCATTATGAACTTTCATTAAAGTTTGTTTGCTTTGTTGCCAGTATCGACATGCTTTTTCTGTTTGATTCCATATTTGATAGAGGAAACCAAGATTTGTCTGCTGTTGTGAAACTCCGTCTAAATGCTGTAACTGCCGATAAATTTGGAGTGATTTTAGATGTGAAGATTCAGATTGAGTGAATTTTTTCTGTAAACGATTCAATACCCCTAAATGACTATGCTGATCGGCAACTCCTTGTTGTTGATCAATTTTTTGATAAATGCGCAATGATTTATCAAAAAATTCTTTAGCTTTATCAGCTTGTCCTTGCTGTTGCTTTAGAATACCAAGATTGCTGTAGCTACTGGCTATTTTTGTTTGATTACGATTTTTTTTATAAATTTCCAACGCCTTTTGATAATATTGCTTTGCCTTATCAAAATCTTGATATTGATAATAAAGACTGGCTAAAGAAGATTGAATACTAGCAATACTATTGTTTTGCTTTAATCCCTCATAATAGCTAAAGGCTAGCAAATAATGTTTTTCTGATAATTCAAATTTATTTTTTTTCTTATAGATAATAGCAAGATTTTCATTATTAGAAGCCAAACTAACTCTATTATCTCTCATCTCATTAATTTTTAATGCTTTTAAGTAGAATTCTTCTGCTTTATCTAATTTGCCTTGCATTTGATACAATAATGCAAAATTAGCTAGAGCAATTGCTTTTGCCGTTATATCATCGCCTGAGGATTTCAGAACTCTACTATAGGCATTTTCAGCTAAACCAAACTGCTTTTGCTGACGGTATAAATGACCTAATCTATTCCATGCATTACTGTTTTGATCATCAAATTGACTTGCTTTTTTATAAGCATACAAGGCAAGTTGTGATGATTTAAGTTGTTGTAAATTACCAATATCAACCCAAATCTTTGCAACCTCGCGTGATTCTTCTTCATCCTCAACAGATTCAATTAAATAATTTAATGCAGCATCTAAATCTAATTTTTGCAATAAATACAATACTTTATTGTTATTATTTTTCTGTAGATGTTGCAAGCTATTATTCACACTCTGCAATAGATTGTTTTTTTTCTCAAAGGGTAAATCATAAGCAATAAATTTATTAACTAATTGAGCCGCTAACGCATTGATTGAATCTATTTCAACCGTGCTAATAAAAGTATTTTTGTCAGTTTTTGACTTAGGAAAGGTTGTGACTATATCTTTTAGCACCCAGACAATCACAATAATAACGGCGATTAATAAAATAGCAAGCAATCTGCTTGACCAACTTATATTGGATTTTCTTATTGATAACATAGTCACAGAGTATACTAAGGAACGTGCATGAAATAACTTGAAACGTCCTTTTTAAAGAGTACGGACTATTTAAGCAGACTTTTCTTGCTCTCTTTATAACGTATAACAACTCGCTTAGTCTTAACCGTTCTTTCTTTAGGTTCTGCAAAGTCTGATTGCCAATTATCATTGGTTTTCTTTTGCATTGGACGACTTGATAAATTACGTCTACGTTGCCCTCCCCCCTCTAAACGATTATGGAGTCCTTTGCGGATACGTCTTTTATTTTTAGTTTTATTATTTTGTGGCTTATTACGCCTATTCTTATTATTACTTATTATCGTTTTTTTATTTTTAATCTGTTTTTTCTGCCCTAGCGGTTTTTGTGAGACGAAAGGATTTAGTGGCTCAAGACCAGGCACAACTTCTTGTTCTAATTCACGTCCCATTATTTTTTCTATGGTTTTCAGTGCATTATAATCCCGTCCGTCGGCTAAAATAATAGCAGATTCATCACGTTGAATTTGATAATTTTTCAGTCTTTCCTCATATTTACTGATCTTATAAGGCAACTCAAAATGTAATAAATGTTGCGCCTGCCCCTTAGGAATATCCACTCTACATTGATCACTAATTAACAATATTGCATTATCAGAAGATTTTATTTCCTCTGCCGATAACTTTCTTGCTAAATCTGCCGCATGTCCATGATTAGCCAAATTATCCAATAATTTTTCTGCAGATTTAAGGGTTGAGGTATGAATAACGGTCGGCTCTCCTGAAAATTCATCCAACAAATGATCCATAAGTGCAATTTTATGTGTATAGTCATCCGCCACATGGACTATATGCGGAAGATTAGGTAATTCAATTTTATGCTGTGGTTTATTAACCACCTTTCTCTTTAGTATTTTTTTCTTTGGATTACGTTTCTCTACTTTATTTTTCTTCTTTTCACGTACTCCAGTTTTTTCTTCTTCTGCAATTTTTATTTCTTCTGCATCAGGAAATAAAGCACGTACATAAGGTGTTACTTCCTTATCATCACGAATAAAAGCAACGGTTGGACAATCATCACCTGTTTGTGACAAGATTTTGTCCAACAAGTCTTGCATATTTTTATGATAAATCGTTGTTAGATCATCAACAATGAGCATTTCTAACTTGGAAAAATCTGCCTTGTTATTATCAATTAGATCATTCAATCTTCCAGGTGTTGCTATCATCAAATCAAGCGGACGACGCATCAAACGCATTTGCGGTTGGTAAGGTCTACCACTCACCACGAAACCAAAGCGCATATTATGAGCAAGACGTTTAAGGGTGTAATTAATTTGACTGACACGGTCACGTCTTGATGTCAATATCAAAATTCGTGCTCCCCTCTTTTCCTCAACAGGATGAGCTAGAATATAATTAATTGCAGGAATTAAAAACGCGCCTGTTTTCCCAGCAGCAGTCTGACTCCAAACAAGCACATCTTTTCTCTTAGCTATCAAAGGAATAAGTTGTGACTGCAATTCAGTTGGAGACTGATAGCCTGCTTCTGCAATAGATGCAACAAAGTCTTGTTGCAGATTTAAATCTAAAAATGACAAGTATAAGTTCCCTCGGTCTCGCATTAACAATGATGACGAGTCATGGGTTATGAAAATGGCTTGTAAGAAAAAGCTTTCTGGTTGTATCAGGGTTTACACCAAGCTTACAGATAGTCCAAGATGTCTATAACCCCAAGTTATATTATTTTTAACATCTCTGCACCCTAATAGATGCGAGCCAAATAAAGTGATCATTAGCGATCAGCCAGCCTACGCGGAAATTTATAGCATTACTCTAGTTGAGTCAAGCTAAGCCTAGATATATGGCCGAATTTTACTCTTATTATTTTATATTAAATTTTAACTAATCCTATTAACATTATGATTATCTTCTATTTTTATCTAAAATAAGCAAAGTAAATCAATCTAATAAATTTAGTCATTTATTTTTTCATTTTTAACATTTTTTTATTGATACTTATATATTTTTGCTTCAAAAAATGAAAGAATAACAGGGTTGGAGTGGTTTTCAACTGTAAGGTTTTACGGTGACTATCTCTACATCCAAATCTAAAATATAAAGGTAAATTTTATGAGTACACAAAAATCAACTAGACCTAAAGTTCCAGAAGGCAAAGCGCGTTATCTAACAACTCGCCAGAATGAACCAACTAAAAAAGGGTTTGTTGGCTACACAACAACTTGGGAAGCATTTCAGAAAGAAGTGAAATACGAGACTCCTAAAAAACCTTAAGTTATTGATTACTTAGTCATCTTTTATTTGACAAGTATTATTTAACAAGTACTAGTTGCGCGAAACCTTTTGGTTTCGCGCAATCGAAAAATCTACTTTCCCAAAAATAGTAATTTAATCATTTACTAAAGGCAGTTTCTAAATTCCTGCTAAAACTGTTTGAGCATTTGCTTGTTGCTCTTGAGTGAGTTCTAGATATTTTTTTTCTTCAATATCAGTTAAAAATTCAACTAATAAATCAAAATTATTCAACGCCTTTTTTGCTATATCAGCATCTTTCTTCATTTCTGCTAATAAGCGTTGCGTTGTTGCTAAATTAGCTAAGATCATTACCCAACCCACTGGATTTTTTTCTTGAGGTGTTTCTTCAAGCGCACCTTGATAACATACTAAAGATTCTAGTAAAACATCAGGATTTTGCTGTGACTTCCCAAGAACTTGCAGTGAAACACCCAAATTATTTTGTGTAATAGCCCAATCTTTAGGCTTTTTTTCACGCTTTTGTGCCCTCAATGCATTATTGAAAGCTGCAATAGACATTTGTAGAAAGCGTTGATCTTTTTTCATTTCACCTAGTATCTGTAATACAGTACCAAGATTATTAAAGGTAGTCGCCCAATAATCTTCCATTGTTTGGCGTGTCCAGACACGCAATACACATTTGTAAGCCTCAACAGCATCTTCTAAAAGCTGTATACCATTTTTTTCTCGCATACCTAAAGTATGAAGGGCTGCCGCAAGATGATTCTGAGCAATTGCCCAACCTTGTGGGGTCGCTTTCTCATCAGCATCCTCAATAGTGGCCTCAAAAACAGCGACTGATTCTTCTAACATCGGTATATCAGCAGGATCATAGCCTACAGTGATAAAATGATGCCCTAGATTGTCTAATGCTGATGCCCAGACAAGTGGCTCACTCTCATGATGAAGTTCTGATAATGTATTTTCAAATTCTGCTAATCGTTTTGCTGACATCCGCTATGCTCATTGGTTACTTAGAATTTCATTAAGATCAGGACTATCGTCTGTCTTTCCGCCGATAGCAATTTCTTCATCGGTTGCATCACGAATACTGAGAACTTCAAGTTTGAAAAGAAGCTCTCTGCCAGAAAGAGGATTATTGCCATCAACTGTCAATGTTTTATCATCAAAACGGGTGACAATAAAATTTTTAGATTTACCATCTTCATTTTCCATGGTAATAGTCATACCCACTTCTCTGAATTCTTCAGGAACATTCTCAATACGATCAGTAAAGACTAAGGATTCATCTCTAGGTCCATAAAGTTGATCGCCATCAATTGGTAATGTAATAAGATCACCCACTTCTCTACCATCTAACTCAGCAACAACTTCTGGGGATAAAATACCATTTTCCACTCCATGAACATAACCAAGAGGAAATTCAACGGTATTGAGAATATCGCCTGTTTTTTTGTCGATTACTTTGTAATTTAGTTCGACAAATTTATTGTCTTCTATTATATCTTTCATCATCAATTAAAAAATGGTTGCACCAAAAATCTTTACTTCTTCTCCTTCATAACCTAGAACGAGTCGTCCTAGCCACTCGCCAGGTAGCTTGTTATTAGTTTGACGATAAAGAACTGTCACATATTCTCCACGCCGAATAATACCCAAGAAATCTCTGTCTTTATTTAAATTTTTAGTCAATTCACTTCTTGCAAATTGTTTCCCCATTTCTACTTCATTTGCCCCTCTTTTCATATCAAGAGAAAAATGGCGAGTAAACGCACCGTAGTTTTTATTATTTGAGTATTTAACAAGCTCATCCCACCATGGATTAGCAATTGCTAATATTTCTTCATCTGTTTTATCAATAATATTCATCTAATATTTTCCATCACTAAATTTTTTAATAGCATAAATAAAAAAGACCAACATGCAATATGTTAGTCTTTTTCTGCAATTCAAATCGAATTTAGATTTTTATTTGCTTTTTTTATCATCCGCTTCGTCAACTAGGTGATAAAGTGGTGCTTTCGCCATCGTGTACTCACCTGTCTTAGGGTCACGATGCGAAACAGTTAGTACATGCCAATTTTCATCATCTAACTTCATTACATCACCACGGTAGTAGTAACCTGGCCAGCGTGTTTCTTTACGGAATAAAGTATGTTGGAATACAGCCTCAGAAGTAAGGAAACGATGCTTTAGCTCCCATGCACGTAGCAATTCGTGAATATTTTCAGCAGCAACTTTCTCTAGATCTTCTTCAAAAACCTTCATCTTTTTAAGACCAATAAGAAGAAGCTTTTCATTGGTCATATAGTTCACACCAAAACCAGCACAATACTCATCCATCATCTTTTGCAGACGATCAAGACCTTGTCTTGGAGTAATATAGTTAGGATTTACTGTACCTGCAACAACTTCGTTGCGACCAACGGTATATGTTTCAAGAGGCTTGTAGATTTCTTCTTTACGCTCCTCTAACTGCTTAGCAGAAACGACAATACCATCCGCTTTTCCATCATCAATATACTGACAAGCTGCTTTTGCTGCTAAACGTCCTTCAGTAAATGAACCAGAAGAGAATGCATGTGGCGTTCCACCAACCGCATCACCTGCACCAAACAGACCTGCAACAGTCGTCATACGGTTATAGCCCCAGAAATACTCATCAGGAGAGACATCTTCAGGACCTGAACACCATGCACCACAACCTGTTGCATGTGAACCCATAACATAAGGCTCTGAGGTTGTTAGTTCTGGGTTTTCATATTTAGGATTAACATCAGTCGCAGCCCAAAGAACTGCTTGACCTACTGTCATACCTAAGAAGTTATGCCATCCAATCTCTTCAAGATGTGGGTCTTGGAATGCTTCCATCGTCACCATATGGATAGGACCACGACCTGCTAAAACCTCGTTAATAAACGCATGGTTACGTAAACAAGTTGGAATTGGTTTATGTGATAAATGCTGATTTTCAGTATCTAGATACTCTTTACCCACCATTTCAGTCAGTGCAGGAAACCATTTTGATTCATACTCTTCACCCAAGCAGTTTTGAGTATAAGTTTTAAGATGTAGGAAGTATGCACCAACTGGGCCATAACCATCTTTAAAACGAGCTAGTACAATACGATTTTCCATCTGCGTCATTTTTGCGCCAGCACCGATCATAAGACCATAAGCTGAACCTGATGACCAAGGTGCATACCAAACACGACCCGCACCTTCACCTACTGAACGCGGCTTAAAGATATTAGAAGCACCACCTGCACCAACGATTACTGTTTTTGACTTAAATACATGGTAGTTACCTGTCCGTACATTGAAACCAACAGCACCTGCAACACGATTTTCTTTAGACTCATCCATTAATAAGTGAGTAACACAGATACGGTTAAACACTTTATCAGCCGATTTTTTGGCTGCTTCTGCAACGATAGGCTTGTATGACTCACCGTGAATCATAATTTGCCAACGTCCTTCACGCAAATAAGCACCTGTCTCTTTATTGCGCATAATGGGTAGTCCCCACTCTTCAAACTGATGCACAGCTGAGTCAACGTGGCGAGCCATATCAAATAATAAATCTTCACGAACCATACCCATCAGATCCATACGTGCATAACGAACATGATCTTCTGGATTATTCTCACCAAAGCGAGTTCCCATATAACAGTTGATTGCGTATAAACCTTGAGCTACCGCACCAGAGCGGTCGATATTTGCTTTTTCAGCAATAACAATTTTTTTGTTTTGCCCCCAATATCTAGCTTCCCAAGCAGCTCCCGTACCACCAAGACCTGCTCCAGCAACTAAAACGTCAATATCATCTTCTATGATAGTTTTGTAAGCCATTAGTAGTACACTCCTTCTTTTAATTTTTGCCCGTTTGATTCAAGGGTATGTAAATCACCTTCATCTTTACGAATATATTCAGGCTCATTAAACAATAAATGGCTACTACGCATTTCATCAGTAGGACCATCTACTTCAGCAAGATCAGGGATAAATTTTCCCCATGGCTTAGTGGTAATAGGAGCCAATAACTCCATGTCTTTTTCACCGTTACGGAACTTAATGCGCCAAGCAATCGTTCCTTTTTCTTCATCACGAACAACACGAACACTTGATCCTAGCGGTGCAAAGTCGGCATAGCCACGCACATCAATAGCGTGATGAGGGCAAGCTTTTACACAGGAGTAACATTCCCAACACATATTGGGTTCAATATTATAAGCACGTCGATTAACAGGATCGATGTGCATAATGTCGGATGGGCAAATATCGACACAATGTCCACAGCCATCACAACGAGTCATATATACAAAAGTAGGCATATTATTTATCTCTTCAAAGTAATACGAATTAATTAGTAATTTTTAGTAACGACATAACTTAGCTTAGTAGTGATGTGGCTCTTCACGCTTGATACCAAGTCCCATATTTTCTGGATTCTTACCCATATACTCTGGGATATCTGGGAATCTGCTATGTACTTCAGCAGAAGATAAATCGAAATCATTAGGTAGATTTTCTCTTGAGCCATCAGCTCTAGTAACACGTTTTTGGAATGCAGCTGCGGGTTTAAAGAACATATGTGCGAACTTAGACCATAAAACCGTCGTAAACAAGAAAGTACTCGCCGCAATAAAGAGGAAGAAGAAAAGCATAGCGCCTGTGATCGACCAAAATAGAGCAAAAGTCGACATAGCAAGAAGTGAGACAATGAACATGTCAGCACGATGAACTTTATACCAAGGATTGCCTTCAGCAGAAACGTCAGCGCGGATAACAAACCAGAACCAATATCCACCGACCGCAAGACTTAATGCACCAAGATTCCAAAGCAGTGCAATAATACCTGAATCAGTTAAAGAGAAAATCATAATCACAGTCGTCACAACAAAAATAATAAAACCGTACATCGTGAGAAGATGTGACATTCTACGCTGTGGATTCGAGAACTCAGCTGATTGTAACACTTCAGTCGTCACAGTCTTCACGATAAGAGCAGTTTTTTCAGTACTAGAAATGGTGCGAGTTGCTGATTTTTTCGCTTTTTCTGCATTTTCAAAAAAGTACTGAGCACTTTTTTTATGCATGACATCTAATAGCGTGCCACCAACGACAAAAAGAAACATTGCAACAACATAAAATTGCATTGCACCGTGAGAAATAAACCCTGAATTGACAAGGTCGAGGAAGGGGTTAGACATTGAGCAGGTACTCCTGATGTAGGTTATTTAATATCAGGCGCGATAATGAAGGATTATTTCCTGCAATACAATTCAACAAATTATTTCTATATATAAAGAATATTAATGAGATTATTTTATCAACACACTACTATCAGCAAAGCCATTTAATAATTTTATTGAAAAAGCGATCTACAAATAAATTCTTTTAAAAACAGTCATTTATACTAGTATTTTAATAATAGTTTCTTTTAATGATAATTATTATTGAATAATATATTTAATAAATTAACTAACTGTTAATAAAAAAACTTAATAGATGATTTTAATATAAATACACTGAAAAACTGTTTTAGCTTTATTATTAAGCAAAGATAATAACCAACAAAATATTTAGTTTATATTGTCAATTTAAAACCTTCTCAACGGTCAAAACTGTAGGACTAACGGATACAACTCGTACTTTATCGCCAACTTCAACATTTTCCCCAATAGCCTTCCAGGTCGAATCCCCTACTTTTATTCGACCAGAAGACCCCTCTCTGATTGCCTCTTCAACCACATAAATTTTGCCAACAAATTCTTGATTTAATTGATTTAAAAAAGGCTGATCCGTTTCAATCGGATTACGTTTAAACCAAAAGCGCCCCAACCAGACCGAAGCCAAACTAAAGACCGAAAAAACAACAAATTGAATTGCCCAATGTATTTCAGGAAAAATCAAGCTGATTAAGCCTGTAATAGCGGCAGCAATACCAAGCCATAAAAAGAAAGCGGTGGGAGAAAATATTTCGAAAATAACCAATAAAACGGCAAGACTCCACCATTGCCAATGATTGAGTTGATCACTTAATTGAAATAAAAATTCATTCATGATTTCTTTTTATCACCCAATCCTGCTTTTGCCAACTCTGCAATACCACCAATTGAACCAATTAGATTACTTGCTTCTAATGGCATCATAATAACTTTTTGGTTCGGTGCTTTCGCAATTTCAGTCAATGCCTCGGTGTATTTTTGTGCAACAAAATAATTGACGGCTTGAACATCCCCTTCAGAAATTGCCTTAGATACCATTGCGGTTGCTTTAGCTTCTGCCTCTGCTAAACGCTCACGCGCTTCTGCTTCACGGAATGAAGCTTCTTTTTCACCTTCAGCGGCAAGAATTTGTGAGGCTTTAACTCCTTCAGCCTTTAAAATAGCAGCGGCACGAAACCCTTCTGCCTCAAGAATATTGGCACGCTTTTCACGTTCTGCCTTCATTTGACGCGCCATTGATTCCACTAAATCATGCGGCGGGTTAATATCTTTAATTTCAATACGAGTTACTTTAATCCCCCAAGGATCGGTTGCTTCATCAACTACTTTGAGCAAACTTGAGTTGATTTCATCACGTTTAGAGAGTAACTCATCCAAATCCATTGATCCCATTACGCTACGAATATTGGTCATCGTCAAGTTCATAATGGCTCGGTATAAATCATTAACTCGATAAGAGGCTTTGGCTGCATCCATTACCTGATAAAAGACAATACCATCAGCTGTGATCATGGCATTGTCTTTGGTAATAACTTCTTGAGAAGGCACGTCAAGCACCTGTTCCATCATATTGATTTTGGAACCAATAGTATCAACAAAAGGAATGATAACATGAAAACCTGGCCTGAGTGTTTTGGTATACTTCCCAAGCCGTTCAACTGTATATTCCATTCCCTGTGATACTTTTTTTGCCCCCATCATTACGATAATAATCGCAAAGACCAGAATAATTATCGGTAATAATTCCATACTGTTTCTCCCTTTTTAATTCGTATTTTTTTGTTCTTCAAGTCATATAATTTCAGATCCACTCTCCTTAATCCCCATCAAAAGCCATTAAAAATTGTAGAACATACCAGAATAATAATCCCACACTTGAAAACAATGATAATGAGGCAGCAACA
>JALVEA010000175.1 GCA_027008665.1 Thiotrichaceae bacterium
TCGTACTACTATTCGCGCCCCTTATGCAGGGCGTATTTTAAAAAAACAAGTGGAAGTTGGGCAATATGTGAATACGGGAACTGTTTTAACTTCTATTTATGGACTAGATTCAGTTGAAGTGCGCCTTCCGCTTAGTGATCAGCAGGTGGCGTTTATTTCTTTGCCTGAAAGCTATCTGAATGAAAAACAAACACTAACAAAACCAGCCGTTTCTTTATTAATACCTAATCCTAGACAAGATAATGGGATGCCAGATTTTTTTCGCTGGCAAGGGGAGATTGTACGCACAGAAGGGGATATTGATCGACAAAGTCGTCAGCAATTTGTGATCGCTCGGATTAATAATCCCTATAAAAAGCAAGCGGATCATCGTCCTCCCTTAAAAATAGGTCAATTTGTACAGGCAGAAATTCAGGGTGTCACATTATCGGATGTGATTGTATTACCACGTCATGTAATGCGTGCAAAAGATGAGGTTTTTGTTATTTCTCCAAATAATACCATTGAACGTCGTCAACTTAATGTACTTTGGCGGGATGATCAGAGCGTGGTATTAAGTAGTGGTTTAAAAGCAGGGGAAAGGGTTTCCATTACGCCTCTGTCATTTGTTATAAACGGTTCAAAAGTACGTGTAAAAAAGAAAGGCAAAAAGCTTAAAAAACCATTGTCTAGTAAAATAATAACGGAGCAGAATTGATATGCACGGCATAATGGCTTGGTTTGCACGTAATGGTGTAGCGGCTAATTTATTAATGCTAATGATACTTGCCCTAGGGGCTTGGTCGCTGATGACACGTATTCCTTTGGAGGTTTTTCCTAGCTTTCAAGGGGATGGAATTAATATCAATATCAGCTATCGCGGGGCAACCCCTTCAGAGGTTGAGGCGGCGGTTATTTTGCGCGTTGAAGAAGCCATTGCTGATATTGAAGGCATTAAGCAATTGGATTCTTACGCTTATGAAGGCTCTGCTTTAGTCAGCATTGAGGTTGAAAAAGGCGTAAACCCACGCGATATGCTGGATGATCTTAAAAATAAAATAGATGCCATTACTACTTTCCCAGAAGATGTGGATCGACCACGTTATTCAATACAGCTATTTCGTAGCGAAGTGATTAGCGTTGCCGTTTCAGGAGAACTTCCAGAGGCGGAATTGCGTCATTTAGGCGAACAAGTACGTGATGATTTAGCAGCATTGCCTGAGATTAGTCATGTGGAATTAACGGGCGTTCGTCCCTATGAATTATCAATTGAAATCAGTCGTTTTAATCTGCAACGTTATGGGTTTAGTTTTCAGCAAATTGTAGCGGCTGTGCGTCGTTCCTCAGTGGATTTACCCGCAGGATCAATTAAAAGTACCGCAGGTGAAGTATTAATACGCACCAAAGGACAGGCTTATACTGCTACTGATTTTAAAAAAATCCCGCTATTGACCCGCACCGATGGGACTCGTTTAACCTTAGGTGATATTGCAACCATTAAAGATGGCTTTGAGGAAGAACCCTTAGCAACAGATTTAAACCATCATCCTGCGGTTATTATTAAGGTTTATCGCACAGGGCTACAAAGTGCCTTGGATATTGGAAAGGCGGTACGTGATTATGTGGTCAATAATAAAGCGAAAATGCCCGCTGGTATTCAGCTCGATTATTGGCAAGATCGTTCACGGATTGTTAAATTAC
Organism: Thiotrichaceae bacterium; assembly: GCA_027008665.1. Lineage (GTDB taxonomy): Bacteria > Pseudomonadota > Gammaproteobacteria > Thiotrichales > Thiotrichaceae > JAGLBW01. The sequence continues at coordinate 1,681 of JALVEA010000175.1, forward strand.
GTTTACAAACACTATTAACGAGTGCATGGCAAGGTGGAGTGCTGGTGTTTTTAGTGCTGGCTTTATTTCTACGTTTATCGGTTGCATTTTGGGTTTGTGTTGGTATTCCGATTAGTTTTATGGGGGCTTTAGCAATCATGCCAGAAGTTGGTATGACACTGAATTTAATCAGCTTATTCTCCTTTATTTTAGTGCTAGGTATTGTCGTGGATGATGCGATTATTACAGGGGAAAATATCTATACCCATCTTAGACGCGCTGAATCAGGTTTAAACGCAGCCATTCAAGGTGCTACAGAAGTCGCCGTACCCGTTACCTTTGGTTTATTGACCACAGTGGCTGCTTTTTTACCGTTGATGTTTATCGGTGGGAATAGGGGGGTAATCTTTGCACAGATTCCTATGGTCGTAATTCCTGTTTTATTATTTTCATGGATAGAATCAAAATTAATCTTACCCGCACATCTTAGTCATATAAAAGTCCATCCACAAAAAAAGCCAGGCTTATGGACACGCTTTCAACAATTCTTTGCCAATGGCTTAGAAAAAGCCATTCTTTTTCTTTATCGCCCTGTTTTGGTTCAGGCATTAAAATACCGTTATTTTACCCTTGCGCTATTTATTGGCTTTTCGATTGTTATATTAGCCCTTGCAATGAGTGGGCGTATTGGTTTTACTTTTTTTCCCAAAGTAGAAAGCGAAACCGCACGAGCGAGCTTAGTAATGCAACAAGGAACCCCTGAAAGCATTACGGCAAAGCATATTGAACGCATAACAAGGATTGCAAGAGAACTGCAACAAAAATATACAGACCCAGAAACTCAACAATCCGTAATCAAAAATATTCTAAGCAGTGTTGGCTGGCGTGTTGGTAGAAGTAGTGCTAATGGTGCAGAAATCGGACAGGTCAGTTTAGAGTTAGTCCCCCCTGAAACCCGTACTATGGCAATAGGAACACGTCAATTAGTATCCGAATGGCGTAAAAAAATTGGAGCGATTGCAGGGGCAAAAGAGCTTTCATTTCGCGCAGAGATTGGGCGAGGTGGTGAACCTATTAGTATTGAGCTTATTGGTAAAAACGTAGACGAGCTTCGTACAATTTCAGCGAAAGTACGGCAACAATTAGCCCAATACCCTGCATTATACGATATTAAAGACACCCTCGAAGATGGCAAAGCAGAGCTAATGCTGAGTATTAAACCTGAAGCGGAATTACTAGGGCTTTCTGCTGAAAACCTAGGACAACAGGTACGAGATGCCTTTTTTGGTGCAGAAGTCCAACGTCTACAACGAGGAAGTGATGATGTACGCGTCGTGGTACGCTACCCTGAAGAAGAACGACGCTCATTAGCTAGCCTTGATACTTTATTGATTAGCAATGCTCAAGGTATCAATATTCCTATTGGCAATGTGAGCGATATTAAAATAGGACAAAGTTCAGCCACCATTCACCGAAAAGACCGTCAGCGATTGATTGAAGTCAGCGCCGATGCTGATAAAACAAAAATAAATGCCAATTTGATTAAAGCAGAGCTTGAGGTGTTTCTTAATGAGCTAACACAACAATATCCAGGGGTGCGTTATAGCTTTGGCGGTGAAATGAAAGAACAAAAAGAAACCTTTAATAGCTTATTTTACGGCATTATTTTTGTATTATTTGGTGTT
>JALVEA010000176.1 GCA_027008665.1 Thiotrichaceae bacterium
TAAGCTCTTCACACGCCTGTTTAACGTATTGATCTCGTATCGCATTAATATGTTCATGTATGGGGTTTGCTTCCATACCTTCAAATTCTACATCACCGCCACGCATTCTAATTAAAGGAATTAACATATCAATATTTGCTCTAGCAAGTATCGCATTTTGAACTGCGGGTCGTATAAATTTTTCATGGAGTTCACAATAATCGCGCGGTCCATCCTCTAGTATTTTAGCAAACTCAGCCGCTTCTTTTTCATTATCTTTTTCAGGTTTTAAATCCCCTTTTTTGATTGCATCGTGTTTTGCGTTATAGGCCAAATTAGCTGTAATGTCAGCATGAAGACCTCTGTATATATCATTTCCAGATTTTTCGAATAATTCACGATTTTGCTTTAAAAATCTCTTAAGCTCATTGATATGAACATCTGTGTCTCTAATTGCTTTTGATCTTAGCATAACTTTATAGAGAGCATCTTTTCGGTCTTGAAATTTGACCTCCACCTCATACTCCTCAAATATAGTATAAGATGATTCACTTTCTATAGCTGCATCGATTGGATCTTTTGTAGCATCCCCTGAGTCTTTTTTCTCTTCTTTCTTTTCTTCTTTCTTCTCTGGAGGCGCTTCTTTTTTCTGAGGCTTTAACAAGCCCATAGCATAAGAAAAAGGGATAGTGGCGGTATTCATAAATGTTTTTAGCATGGTCTTTGATTAGGGGCATTTTACGGAGGTAATTATTCCGCTGGTTAATTGAATCGCTGTGAGTCGATGATTCCATACACAGCCTGTATCGAGGGCGATTACATTCTCATCTTGATAAAAGCCGAGGCTTGACCAATGACCAAAAATAACCTTAACAGGTAGTGCTTTTCTAATTGGACATTGAAACCAAGGCATTAAGTGGGGGGGCTTGTCCTTAATCTCAAAGGGATTTTTTTTGAGATGAAAATCAAGAGCGCCTTTTGCCTTACTATAACGCATTCGTACAAAACTGTTCAATATATAACGGTGTCGTTGATAGGATTCTAAATTATCTTTCCATTTTGTGGGGGTATTTCCATAGACGTGTTTTAACCAACGATCAGGATGTTTACCACGTAAAGGAATTTGTATTTCTTTTGCACATGAGACAGCCTGTTTTATTGTCCAAAAAGGTGAAATACCAGCATGAGCCATGCAATAACCCCGTTTTTTATCAAGATGCAAAAAAGGTCGATTGCGGAGCCAATTGATAAGCTCTTCTCTATCAGGGGCAGAGAAAATAGGTTTTAGACTAGGATGGGGTTTAAATAAACCATAATGACTGGCAATTAATGAAATATCGTGATTCCCCAGTACACTAATAGCTGCTTTATCCAGTGCTTTAATAAAACGCAATACTTCTAAAGATTGTTTACCACGATTGACTAAATCACCCGCAATCCATAATTTATCTTTGCTTGGGGAGAATTGTATTTTATCTAGTAACCGTCTAAAAGGGTCATAACATCCTTGGATGTCGCCTATTGCGTATATTGCCATAGGCTTTATTTTACTACATTTAGAAACATGCATGAAAGAGAGAATGAGAAGATATAGTAAATTAACAATACAAAAATATCTATATTGAAGTATTTTTTGTAAAATGATCCTGCTATTGATCTAAACAACAAACCCTCAAAAATACATGGATAATAACAACTATATGTCTACAACAACTTCTTTTACTTTAATCCGCGAGCAAAAAATTGATACTCTTAACCTCACTTTTGAGGAGTACCAACATAACGTCACAGGTACAACTCATATTCATCTTAGTTCTGAAGATGATAATAATGTCTTTTTCGTTGCCTTTTTGACCGTACCACAAGATTCAACAGGGGTTGCACATATCCTTGAGCATACCTCACTATGTGGTAGTGCACGTTTTCCTGTACGTGATCCCTTTTTTATGATGTTGCGTCGTTCCTTAAATACCTTTATGAACGCCTTTACCTCAACTGATTGGACAGCCTATCCTTTTGCAACTCAAAATCGC
>JALVEA010000177.1 GCA_027008665.1 Thiotrichaceae bacterium
TTCTTGATAATGTGTTTGTGGAAACAGTCGGTGGTGATCTCACCATTAAAATTGAGAACAATACTGAAACAGGCAGGGGGATTTATGCAGAACCTGTCGAAGATGTGAATCAATCCTTGGATGATGTGGATATTCAATATGCTGAAATTGGTCACTTAATTTTATTAAAAATTACCCCTTATCGAGAGAATACAACTCGCTACCTCGTTTATAACCAACAAACTAAAAAAGTAGATCGTATTGATGCCATTGGTTTGTCCTGCGTTCAATTGCCTGAAGAACATGGCATTATTTTCCCCGGTGGACTGTATTTGCAAAATGGTGAAATTCAATATTTTGATGAAAATATGCATGGAATGCGTTTTAAACGTAGCATTCGCTCTCCTAATGGCGAAGATGTCTTGTATCTTTTCTATGAAGCCATTGAAGGAAAGGTGGCTTTATTTGCTTATAATCTGATTGAAAAAAAGCTTAAAAATCCATTGATTGGTCATGGTTACGCCATAAATGCAGATGGTACAATGGTTGTTTTTCATTCAAAAGAAGAAGAGCCGACTCGCATTCATCCCATGCAAGTATGGCAAACCGCTTTTGTGTCACAAGATTATGCTAGCAAACTCCCAACGAGTAATAGCTTTTATGCGCGTATTGGTAATGCGGAATTAGTACGTGGAATTTCTGATCTTTATAGTGTTACCCGTGATATTCAGCACGATGCTGTTTCAGCGAGCCATTACAATCAACTCTCTACTGTTTATCAACGCCTGACTAATCGTTATTACTGGCTAGAAGAAGAAAAGCTAGAGGCGATTAAAACCACCTTACATACCATTAGTAATACCTCAGAATTGGTATTAGATGAGTTTGAAAAAATTGAAAGCATTCGTCAACAAGCAAAAGAGGCAATGCAACAAGCTGAGGCGAAACAAAGAGAAATTTTTGATCAACTTTTGCCTGATAGTTGGGATAAGGTTGAAGATTATATTGATGCACTCAATCGTATTCGCCAGCAACGCGGTCATTTAATGACGATTAAAGAGTATCGTTATATTGATCAATCGAGTATTGCTTCCATGAATGCTCAACTGATAGAAGCACAGGATCAATTAGGCGATGACACATTACGCTTTCTTTCTCGTGCAACGGCATTGCAACCTTATCAAGCAAAACTTAATCAACTTAATGCCGAAGCAGAAGCTGCTAGTACCAAAGCTTTATTGCAAGAAAGCATTGATGAAATGGAAAAAATGGCGGGGGATCTTGATCTACTCTCCGAGCTAATGGCAACCTTGAAAATTGATGATGCCACCGTTCGTACCCGCATTATTGAAGCCATTTCAGAAATCTACGCCAAACTCAATCAAAGCAAAGCACGCACCCAACATAAGAAAAAAGAGCTGGGCTCCGCCGAAGCCGTGGCTCAATTTAGTGTGCAGTTTAAATTATTTAGTCAAAGCATTGCTAATGCCGTTGGTATGGCAAGCGATCCTGATAAAGCCGACGAACAACTGAGTCGTTTATTGATTCAATTAGAAGAGCTTGAAGGACAATTCAGTGATCATGATGAATTTCTTGCGGATATTATTAGTAAACGGGACGAGGTTTACGATACTTTTGAAACTCATAAACAATCCTTGATTGATGAGCGTCAGCGGCGAGCGCAAAACCTATTAAATGCTGCGGATCGTATTCTCACCTCAATTAATCGTCGTACTAAAAAATTAGATCAAGTTGATCAATTAAATACCTTCTTCGCCTCTGATCCTTTAGTCATGAAAGTGCGCGAGGTAGCAGAGCAACTGCGAGGATTAGATGATAGTGTTAAAGCGGATGATATTGAGTCACGCCTCAAAAGCACTAAAGATCAAGCATTACGTGGGCAACGTGATAAAGCTGATATTTATGAAGATGGCGGTAAAATTATTAAACTTGGGCCAAGGCATCGCTTTAGTGTCACCACCCAAGAGCTTGAATTAACCATTTTAGCACGTAATGGCAAACAGAATATTCATCTCAATGGCACTGATTTTTATGAAGTCATTGATTCTGAAGAACTGAATGAACTCAAAGATTACTGGGATATTCAGTACGAATCTGAAACAAAACATCTGTATCGTGCAGAATATCTAGTCGGACAATTACTTCAAGCCGCTGAGTCTGAAACGGATGGACTGAGTATGCGAAGACTCACCTCAGTGCTGAATAATGAACAAGAGCTATTAAAAAAAGTACGCAATTTTGCTGCCCCCCGTTATAAAGAAGGCTATGAACGCGGTATCCATGACCATGATGCCACTCGAATCTTATTGCAATTATTACCGATTCAACAACAAGCCGATTTATTGCGTTATTCTCCACTCGCTCGTGGCGTTGCAACTGTTTTTTGGTCATCCACACAGCAACAAACACCACAAAAAAACTGGGCAGAACGTGCTAAATCTGCCTTGCAAATAAAACAAGTTTTTAATCAAAACAAAGCATTGAAACGGCTACAAAAAGAAATACAACAGCATCTGAAACAGTGGTTGGAGCAATACCCCATTCCTCTTGATGACACTAATAAAGCACGTAGTGCAGAATATCTTGCGCTTGAACTCGCCCAAGAAAAACTCCATTTTGTCAGTAGTCAATATGCGCGTGAACTGCAACAAGCATTGCGTCGCAAACTAGAACTTAGTCAAACATGGTCGCAATTCAATCACACCTTGAATAAATTACAACAGCAAACCAATGAACGCTGGGCTTTTGTAGAGGCATGGTTAGAAGCCTTTTTGACTCAGCATGATGAACCATCATTAGGACATTATATTCCTGAAACGATTGCCCTTTTTATTGCAGACAAAAGCATTAACTACAATCCAGTGGAGAAGGTATTAGAATGCAATATTACTAATTTGATGGGAGATCATCCGCGCATTAAACAACGCACCTTGCATATCTCACTGGATGATTTTCTGCATCGTTATCAATACCATCAGCATACTGTCGTGCCTGCCTATCGTCATTATCATCAACTTCGTAGTGAAATTGCCGAACAACAACGTGAAAAACTACGTTTAGAAGAATTTAAAGCCCGCCCTCTTTCTTCTTTTGTACGCAATAAACTGATTAATGAACTCTATCTGCAATTAATTGGCGATAATCTTGCCAAACAGATGGGAACAGTGGGTGAAGATAAACGCAGTGATTTAATGGGTTTATTAATGATGATTTCCCCACCTGGCTACGGTAAAACAACCTTAATGGAATATATTGCCAGTCGCCTTGGTTTGATTTTTATGAAGATCAACTGTCCCTCTCTAGGACATGAGGTACTGTC
>JALVEA010000178.1 GCA_027008665.1 Thiotrichaceae bacterium
GAAAGGGTTGCTTGTGTTGGCTTTTTTTCATTATCTGCTTGATCCGTTCCCCATTCATAATCAACGCCACCACGCAGTCGAGTCTGGGTATCTTCAAGAAAAGTACCAATCTCAGCACCCACGCCATAGTCATAGGCTTTTATTGCTGTGCCACTTATTTCTTTTTTAGCAGAAACACCTTTGGAAATATGCCCAGACCAGAATAAATCCTGTTGCTCCTGACCATAACCTGCACTCACCTTCGCATGGTCATCGGCATTTCTATCATAAGCAGCAAAGACCTTATGCACCGTATCATCTTCATAGCGACCCTCTCCTACAGCCCATAAATGGTTTAGTTTTACACCACCACCTTTTACACCTTGGGTTAATCCATTTTTATCTTTTAATTGATAGCCAAACCAACCTTCAACACTGGTTGCAGAGACATCATCTTCAGCAACAATCTGATGAAGATCAACCTGACCTTGCATGTCTTTGTCAATACTGACACCTAAGCGGGTCGAACCACCGACATAGCCAATATGACCTGATTCAACAATATTGTCACGTTCTGCATCAGCATTGACTGATACGGTAGGTGTTGCCGCCAAAACTTGTGCTGTAATTAGTACGCTGATTGAACAAAACAAAGGGGTTAGTAAACGTAATCTGGGGGTATTACTGCGTAGAATTCTCATTATTAGTCACTCATTATTTTTATTAATTTATTTTTTGGTGGATTAAGGAAGTTCCTAAGGAACGTGCATGAAAGGGAAAGGGGGAATCCACTGTTTATTATTACACCGCCTATACTTTTGACAGGCAAGCTAATTTAGCGCTTCAGTGGTTGTTTTTTGATAAGAGGCAAATCAGTCAATTTAAATATGGAATGAGCTAAAAACAGAAAAAGATATTCTTTTTTCTCTGTCTTTATTTGCTACGATAAAAAGACTGGAGGAAAAAATATGAATATTTCAACTGATATTCGTTCAATTATTTATTTAAAATCAAAGACTGCCGATATGTTAGATCAGGTTAATGAGACACGACGACCTGTTGTTATCACACAAAATGGCGAGCCAAAAGCCATCCTCATTGATCTGCAAAGTTATCAACAGATGCGAAATGCGCTTGGTTTGCTAAAGTTACTGTCTCAAGGAGAGGATGATATTAAAAAAGGAAACCCCCTATGAGTAGATTGCTTCGCTCAGGCGCTGTTGTTGGTGCTATGACTATGATTTCTCGTGTATTGGGATTGATACGTGATGTTGTTTTTGCTAATTATTTTCTTATTGGCGGGGCAATGGATGCATTTATGGCGGCTTTTCGTATTCCGAATCTAATGCGGCGCTTATTTGCTGAAGGGGCTTTTTCGCTGGCTTTTATTCCTGTGCTTTCAGAGTATAAAGAAACACGCAGTAAAGAGGATCTTAAACGCTTAATTGATCATGTGGCAGGTACGCTGGGGACTATTTTACTGCTTATTACCATTATTGGTATTTTGATTGCGCCTTGGATTATTATGACCATCACTCCGGGGTTTGTTAATAATCCTAATGCACGTCCTGAACTAGCGATTGAGCTATTGCGTATTACCTTTCCCTATATTTTATTTATTTCATTATCTGCTTTTATTAGCGGTATTTTAAATACCTTTCGACAATTTGCTATTCCTGCTTTTACGCCTGTTCTTTTGAATGTGGTGTTAATAGCCAGTGCTATTTGGTTAGCACCGTATTTTGAAGAGCCTGTTAAAGCCTTGGCGTGGGGGGTTTTTATAGGGGGTATTGCACAATTATTATTTCAACTACCTGCTTTAATAAAATTAGGTTTATTTCCTCGTTTTAGTCTTAAACGAGGCTATGAAGGGGTGAATAGAATCATGAAATTAATGGTTCCTGCTTTATTTGGCTCGTCTGTCGCACAGCTTAATTTATTAATCAATACTGCCGTTGCTTCATTATTAGGGACAGGTTTTATTACATGGCTTTATTATTCAGACCGTTTTGTAGAGCTACCGCTTGCTTTAATTGGGGTTGCAATGGGGGTGGTGATTTTACCTAAATTATCAGGCAATCATGCTAAACAGGAGAAGAAGGCATTTTCAGCCACGTTAGGCTGGGCTGCTCGCTTATCGTTATTAGCGGCTCTGCCTGCAATGCTGGGTTTAATGTTATTAGCCACGCCTATTATTGCTACGGTGTTAGATAATGGTGTCAATGGCTGGCATGATGTAGAAATGTCTAGTAGGAGCTTAATCACTTACGCCTTCGGTTTGCCTGCCTTTATTTTAGTTAAAGTGCTAGTTCCCGGATTTTATTCGCGTCAAGACACGAAAACGCCTGTAAAAATCGGTATTATTGCTATCTTTTTTAATATGTTTTTCAATCTTATTATTGTTTTGCCATGGTATAAAATGGGTTATCTAGCCCCTCATGCAGGGCTAGCCTTAGCTACTGCGCTTGCAGGTTATGTTAATGCAGGTTTGCTTTTTTATACTTTGAAGAAGCAAAATATCTATCAAGCACAACGAGGAATGTTTAAACATAATCTGCAAGTCATTATGGCAACTTTTATTATGGGTATTAGTCTGTGGTGGCTAATACCTACCGATAGCTGGTGGCAACAGGCGGGCGTGTTGGATAAAATTTCAATGTTATTTGGCTTGATCGCTTTATCGATTATTATTTATTTAGTGAGCTTATTAGTGGTTGGCGTGAAGCCGAAACGCTTACTTCACGATGGCGAACAACAAGTGTAGGAATTTCAAATTTATCCTGTGAAAATGATAAACTAAAGTTTAAACTTCTATCACTATGATTTTAAGGAATATAAGCAATGACAGACTCTTTTGAACAAATATCATTTGGAACGGATAGCTTTGCGGATAATCCAGAACCGCGTTGCCCGTGTTTATTATTATTAGATACCTCCTACTCTATGCAGGGCAAGCCGATTGAGGCACTGAATCAAGGCTTAATTGCTTATAAAGATGAATTATCCGCTGACTCATTGGCAATGAAACGGGTGGAAACGGCTATTTTGACTTTTGGTCCAATTAAGGTTGAAAATAATTTTTGTACTGCGCAAGATTTTTATCCTCCTTCCCTAGAGCCACAAGCGGATACCCCGATGGGAGCCGCGATTACACAGGGTTTGGAGATGATTAAACAACGCAAGGAAGAGTATCGACAAAATGGTATTTCATTTTATCGACCTTGGGTGTTTTTGATTACCGATGGCACTCCAACGGATGATTGGAGTCAAGTGTCTGCATTGATTAAAGAAGGTGAGGATGCAAAGTCCTTTGCCTTTTTTGCGGTTGGAGTTGAAGGGGCTAATATGGAGATATTAAAACAAATATCAGTCCGAGAGCCTTTGAAACTAGAAGGGCTAAAGTTTAGAGAGTTATTTGTTTGGTTGTCTAATTCTATGAAGGCTGTTTCTCAATCCGTCCCTGGAGATGTGGTTAAAATAGAATCACCAAAAGGCTGGGCTGAAATTTGAACTGGAAAATTATTCGTGCTTCTATGGTCGGTACTTCTCATATTGAAAATGGGACTAAGTGCCAAGATTGTTGTTGGGCGGATGAGATTCAAAGCCCTGATAATAAAAGCTATTTAGTCACTCTTGTCTCTGATGGCGCAGGAAGCGCTTTAGAGGGGGCAAAAGGCTCAGAATTAAGTTGTGAAACATTGCTAGAATCAATCAGCTATGCCATCGACCAACAAAGCAACCCACTTTCTAAAACTAATGTCATTAAATGGATTAAAGACACTCGACAAGCCATTCTTTTATTAGCTGAAAAAAATAATCTAACCCCAAGAGACTATGCCTGTACGGTACTTGGTGCGATTTTAACAGCGGATGAAGCCTTATTTTTTCAAATTGGCGATGGGGCAATTGTTGTTGCTCAACGGGATATTTTTGGCGTAGTTTTTTGGCCGGATTCAGGGGAATATGCCAACTCAACCTACTTTATCACGGATGAAAATGCGCTTAATAGCTTACGAATCACGCACGTTAAATCTAAAATCAATGAAATAGCCCTGTTCTCTGATGGTCTACAACATCTCGCCCTGTCTTATGATTCCAAAACACCGCATCCGCCTTTTTTTGAACCGATGTTTACAGTGATGCGTCAGCGAAAAACAAGCAATTGTGATGATTTAGATGAACAGTTAAAACTTTTTTTAAACAGTGATGCGATGAATGCACGTACAGATGATGATAAAACACTGGTATTAGCCACCTGTTAGCTCAGTTATTATGCCTACTTTTTATAATTCTATAGGGAATGAAATCCATCTAGGTGAAAAAATAGGCTCTGGAGGAGAAGGCAATGTTTATCGAATTATCTCCGCAGAAAAATGGGTTGCAAAAATATATCACCAAGCAATTGATCAGGAAAAACAGCAAAAAATAAAGGCAATGATAAGAACGGCGGATGAAACACTGCAAAAAGTGACCGCATGGCCGTTAGACTCATTGCATAAAACAAAAAATGGGGCTGTCTGTGGCTTTATTATGCCCGATATTATGGACTACGAACCGTTGCATCATATTTATAGTCCTTCGCATCGGAAGCAACAATTCCCTGAAATTGACTGGGCTTTTCTTATTAATGTGTGTCGAAATATTGCCTCTGCCTTTGGTGCGATTCATGCTAAAGGGCATGTGATTGGGGATGTAAACCCGAATCTTGTTTTTATTTCTAAGCAGACAATAGCGCGTCTTATTGACTGTGATTCCTTTCAAATAAGCTTTGCAGGGAAAACCTATCCTTGCGAGGTCGGTGTGGCACATTTTACCCCACCTGAATTACAAGGCTTGGCTTCATTTAAGGATCTTCCTCGTACAACAAACCATGACAATTTTGGATTAGCCTTATTAATATTTCATGTTTTAATGATGGGACGACACCCTTTTTCAGGTATTTATTCAGGAAAAACACATCGTTCCTTAGAAAAATCAATTCAACATCATTTATATGCTTTTAGCGATAAATCTGCTATAAAAAATCAAATATCCCCTCCACCTAATTCAATAAAACCTAATATATTATCGGATAAATTAACGCTTTTATTTGAGAAATCTTTTTCAGAATTTGGGAGCAAGTTTCACCGTCCAAGCGCAAAAGAATGGGTGAGTGCATTAGATTCTTTTCAACAACAAATACAATCTTGTACGCAATCAAAAAACCATAAATATTATAATCGCTTATCGAATTGCCCTTGGTGTGAGGCAGAGGCAAAAGGTGCTAGTTATTTTCCCGTTTTATCAAGTGGAAAAATTAATCTCAAATCAGGATTTGATAAAGACTCTATTTGGAAAAAAATTATAGCAATCCCTGCACCAAAAGATAAACAACTAAATATTAGGTCACAGCTTCTCTATTTTTCAAAGAAGGTAAAAGCAACCCCTATACCTAGAAAATCTCTAGCGAGAAAACAAAAAATAGTATTTAAAAAAATATTTGCCGTTTTAATTATCGCTATTTGGTATTTATTTTTCCCTACAACGGTCCTTTTATCTTTAATACCTGCTACTTACCTGTTTTTTTCTAAAATAAATTTAAACCCTGAAAGACTCAAAAGAAAAGAAAGAGTAGAACAGGCTGAAAAACAACTTTTTTTATTATTAAAACAATGGGATAAAGAGGGGAGCGTAGCCTCTTTTTATCAAAAAAAAGATACCTTAAAGAAATGCTGTCAGCAATACAATAAACTGAATGAATATTATCAATGTGAATTAGATTTATTAAAGAAAAACAAAAGAGAATTACAATTGAATGCTTTTTTAGAAAAATTTTATATTAATAATAGCAGTATAAAAGGAATAGGTGCTGTAAGAAAATCCGATCTCGCTTCTTTTGGAATTGAAACAGCAGCTGATGTTTTGCAAAGCAGTGTGATACGTGTACCTGGTTTTGGTGCTAAAACAACAAAAAAAATGATTGATTGGAGAAAAGGAATAGAAAGACAATTTATTTTTAACCCTGCTATTGCTATTGATCCTTTAGAAATCTCAAAAGTGAAAACTAAGGTTTCAAATTTAAAAAGAAACTTAGAAAATCAGTTATTATCTGGTCCGAGACAGCTAACAGAAATACATAATAATATCCTAAAAAAACGAGAAATATTATTACCAAAAATTTCAACGGCTGTAGAAAATATTGCACAAGCTAAAATCGATTTGCAATTTTTAGAGAATAATTTGTGATTTTTTCTATTTAATTTGTGAATTATGTAATATATGTTCAAAACAATTATAAAAATCCTTTTGCCAAAGGACTGAATGATTTATAAGCTACTTATCATTAGGCATAAATTTTGTTATGGTTGGATTAATTATAGCTAAATCCATGTGGCTCATGTCCTAGTCGTCTCATGGATTTAGCTTATATTCATTTATTTAAACTCATAGACTCAAAGGATTGTGTTAACTTATGAAGAATAAGATTTTACTATTAATTCCCTTACTGCTCTTTGCATTTTGGAGCGCTTCACTTCAGGCGGCTGTCTGGAAATCACAAAACAATTGGTCAAAAACTTGGGAAACAAAGTACCAAAATTGGGTCGCTAATAATTGGAAGCCTAATTTCTTTATGAACCCTAATAATCAAAAGTATTATCGTATTCCACATGATTGCGCTGATGCCATTTATTTAATGCGTTTGGTTTTTTCTTATGAAAATAAACTTCCTTTTGTGATTAATAATGCCAATAGACCTGGCAAACTATTAAGTAATAAAATGAAGCAATGGGATCATCTTTCAGAGCCACAGCGTATACGCCAGTTTATGTTGTATATCAATGATCGAGTCGGTACACGTTCCTTAGCCAAGGATACTTATCCTATTCCATTAAGCCAGATCCGTGCAGGTGATCTCTATGTAGAACCTGGTTCTCACTCTTATCAAATTATTGGGATTACCGACACAGGCATAACCGTCATTATGAGCTCAACCACACCTGCTAGTCCTAAAATGATGATTAAGCTTTACGCTTATCCTTTCTTTATTCCTAAAGATAAAAAGAATATGACCGATGGATATCGTCGTTTTAAATGGCCACGTAATATTCTTAAACCAATGAATAAGCAACCAGGATTTAGCGCAGAACAATATGCCATAGCAGCCAAGACAGAATATAATTATGTCGCCTTTACCGATATTATTGCTAAAAAACTTCGTAGAAGACCTGAACCGATTGGAGAAAAAACCAAACGTGTCCTACTTGGTCTTTGTGCTTTTGCAAAAGAGCGAGTCAATTACGTTAATGATGGGCTTAAATATCTACATAAATTACGCTCAACAAGGGGGAGAGGGGCTAGGTATTGTATGAATGCACAAGAGTATGATTATTACTCAACGCCATCGCGTGACAAAAGACTAAAACGCTATTTCCAAGAAGTGCTAAATATTGCTTATTCAGGCGGTGTTATTAAAGAAGGAAAAATCACTCCACAATTAATGGCGCGCGCTATTTTTCATGACGATGTGCCGCCTGAAATTGAACAAGCATTAGATCAACATTGCCGTATTGCTGCTTATCCAGATGATGATAGAAAGTACATCAACCTACGCCAACTATGGGAAAGTATCGCTAAAGGAAAAATATCATCCGATCCACATGCACCCTATCAAAATCGTTGGGGATTAACTGAGAAACCTTATGTTAAACAATGCCGTACTTTTTAAGAAGTTTAGCTTAAATGCAATAAAGCCTCACAGTTTCCTACAAGGTTTCTTTAAAACGTTTTGATTAGGTTACAAATTCCGCGGAGCTAAATAATGAATGATGTCGATAAATTTTAAATTTTTATATTGCATCTATTTTGCCATTAAATTCGTACTAGTCACATAAATCATATTCGAATTGAATATGATTTATGTGAAAAACTACAAAATAATTTTTTATAATAAACCAACTAGGACTTTTAAAATGAAAATACCCAGTATCATTCTGATTTTAGCGATAACAATGATTTCCATTGTTCATGCTGATGTAGCTGGAATCAAAGGGGGAAAGCAATTACAAGCGGAAGCTGCAAAGCATATTAAAAATATCAGCACCGTAGAGCTTAAAAAATTATTAGCCGATGACCTTGAAGTTGTCTTAATCGATATACGTCTCCCCTCTGAAATCAAATCAATGGGAGGAGCCATTAAAGCACAGCAAAATATTAATATCCCTAGAGGTTGGTTAGAATGGCGAGTCACCAATGTAGCATTGGATAAAGATACCCCTATCGTTGTTTATTGCGGTGCAAATATTCGCAGTCCTTTAGCAACAGATACCCTAATGAAAATGGGATATACCCATGTAAAAAACTATACTGATGGATATATAGGCTGGAAAAAAGCAGGATTACCAATCGTCAAATAAGCTTAGTTCCTCTGAAGAAACAGCAGGGATCCAAGCCTAGGCTTGGATTCCTTTCGTTAGCTGGATGGGTTTTGTGAACTGTAACTAAAAGGGCACCCGTAATGCACAAGGTTCTGAACAATAAAAGACTCAGGCAATACGGGTTGTTTAAGGAGTGACTTGAGTTTAAGTTGATAAGCCTTGGTTTAATTCGTCTATCAAATTATATTTTAAGAAGGAATTAGCCGTTTTTCTAAACGCTATTAATGTATAATGTCGCGTTTTTTGTATTTTATAAAAAGGACTCTTTATGAGTGCGAATGAAGCCTGTATAGATAATAGTTGTAGTTTACCTGATATAGCCAATGAGCCCCATTGTGGGCCTAATTCACCTTTAAATTGGGTCGGTATGGGTGAAATTGAAATGCCTGTTTTTCTCATGAATGGTAAGCAGGAGCGTATTCAGTCGCTTGCTCACGTACAAGCTTATGTCAATTTGACCGATCCTGATAGCAAGGGTATTCACATGTCACGTCTTTACCTTGCTGTTGATGAGATATTGAGTAATGATGTTTTAACGCCTTCGCTATTGCGTAAGGTTGTGGAGTCTTTTGCTACATCACACAAAGATATTAGCGATAGTGCTTATTTGGAGTGTCGAGTTAATTTCTTTGAGCGTAGAGAGTCTTTAAAAAGTGATAATACAGGTTGGAAGAATTATAAAGTTCGTCCTATTATTTCACTGCACAAAGTGGAAATCAGCACAGAGTTGAGTGTTGAAGTCCCTTATTCATCTACTTGTCCCTGTTCGGCGGCATTAGCGCGTGATCTTATTCAGCAGGGTTTTAAGGCACAGTTTGAGCGACAAAAGACATTGGATTATAAGGCTATTCATGATTGGTTAGGTACAACCGATGGCATCAGTGCAACACCGCATAGTCAGCGTAGTGTTGCGCAAATTCGAGTCAAATTAAATGAGAAGGTTGATGAATTGCCTATTTCACGTTTAATTGATCAGATTGAAAATGCTTTACAAACTCCTGTGCAAGCAGCAGTAAAACGGGCGGATGAACAGGAGTTTGCACGTCTTAATGCGAGTAATTTAATGTTTTGCGAAGATGCCGCTAGGCGTTTGCAAGCGGCCTTAGCGGTTGATAAAACATTGGATGATTTTTGGATTCGAGTCAATCATATGGAAAGTTTACACCCGCATAATGCAGTTGCTGTGGTGGTTAAAGGGGTGAAAAATGGTTATCGAGATGATCCAAGAGAGCTTCCTTATTAGAAATATTAAATTAGAAATATTAACCGCTCCTTAAACTTCTAGCTAATTAAGAGTCCAATCAACGATGCCATTGATGAATAAAAATAATATTGGCAAAGCTTTACTAATACCTTCTAAAGAGTTGGTTTACTTACTACTGGCGCTATTAGTGTTTTTCTTATGGCGCTATGGCGTGGTTTCAAGCATGAGTGATAGCAGTGCCAGTTTATATGTTGATGAGGCGCAGTACTGGTTTTGGTCACAACATCTTGATTTTGGTTTTTATTCTAAACCGCCTGTGATTGCTTTAATAATTGCCGCGACTACGTCCGTTTGCGGTGATAGTGAGACTTGTATCCGTGCTGGAAGCTTGATTATTTATCCCTTTACCAGTTTATTGATTTATTTTAGCGCTTCTTTTCTGTTTAATCGGCGTGTTGCGTTGGTGAGTGCATTAGTATTTGCCACATTGCCTGCGGTTAGTCTTTCATCATTAGTAATTTCTACCGATATTGCACTGTTCTTTTTTTGGGCATTGGCTTTTTATGGCTTGATCCGAGCCTTGGATTCTAATCAATGGCATTGGTGGTTATTGATGGGGTTTGCAGGTGGCATGGGAATGGAAAGCAAATACACCATGGGGATTTTTGTATTTTCTACTATTGCTTATTTTCTTGCGACGCAACCGTTTTCTATTTTTAAAAATATTCGCTTATGGAGTGCGGCTTTTTTAGCCTTTATTTTATGGTTGCCTAATCTATATTGGAATGCACAGCATGACTATATAACTTTTGTACATACCTCAGAAATCGCTGAATTTGAACAACGTCTCTTTCATTGGGATGAATTGGGAAATTTTATTATTGGACAATTCTTAGTATTTGGTCCTTTGTTTTTTATTTTATTCTTAAGCATTAGTTTTACCCAAAAAATAAAACATAAAGCTTTATTAATAAGTTTTAGCTGGATGTTTTTAGGTGTTATTTTATTACAAGCTTTATTAGGTCGTGCTAATGCAAATTGGGCAGCTCCCACTTATATTACTGCCAGTATTTTAGTTTCCGCATGGTTGTTACAAACAAAGCGTATACGCTTACTGGTCAGTGCTATTATTATTAATTTAATGCTAGGTGGTTTAGTTTATTATACACAACCAATATTTAATTTAGCAGGCTATGAATTAAATAGTAAAACTGATCTACGCAAACGACTACGAGGATGGCGAGAAATTGGAGCGCAATATAAAGTGATTCAAGCACACTATCCCGATGCTATTTTATTAGGAACAGATCGCACTATCCTCTCACATTTGCTTTATCATGCACGACCTAAGATGGTAATGACTTGGAATCCAGATCAGAAAATATGGCATCATTATGATCTTCAGGGTATGCTAAAGCAGCCATTAAATAAAACCTTTTTATTTGTGACAGACAAAGCATTACCGAATAAAATGATCGCTTCGTTTCAAAGCATTACTCAACTTAAACAAGTTTTAAAAGTACAAGTCTATCCTAATGTTACCCGAGAATATTCCGTTTATTATTTACAAAATTTTAAAGGGTATTTATAAATATTCACTTATTAAATTTCATCTTGATGACTAAAAAGCTGAAGCTTTCACTCCTTAAACACTTTGTTATAAGGAATTACTTTTTATTGAGGTCATTATTATTTTATGCAATTGGCTAAATTTTATAATTTATTGATTTTTATCATGTTAGTGATAGCACATACTGCCATTTTCTGGTTTTCTGATCTTGATTTGCGGGTTGCCAGTTTTTTTTATTATCCTGAGCAGAGTAACCCTTGGCCTTTAGGTGATTATCCTTTATGGAAGTTTTTTTATCAATTAGGACCGATTCTTAGTCTTAGTATTGTGCTTTCTACCTTGCTGATTATCTTCGTTTCTTTTATTAAAAAGGGATGGCAATCCTATCGTATTCAAGCCCTTTTTATTTTATCAAGCTTTTTATTAGGGCCTGGGTTGATTGTTAATACCGTCTTTAAAGATCATTGGGGGCGAACACGGCCAGCCTATATTGAGCAGTTTGGTGGCACAGAACACTATACGCCTCCCTTAAAATACAATACAGAGGATGACGGAAATTCTTTTCC
>JALVEA010000179.1 GCA_027008665.1 Thiotrichaceae bacterium
CCTGCACCCTCATATCCCCACTGGGTTGCTTGAGCTTCTTTCTTATCGGTTGGTGCTTTAGTCTCTACAGGGGGAGTCATTGGTGCAGCTTTTGTTGTTGTTGGGGCTTTCACTTCTTTTTTGACCCCTTGCTCTGGTTCAGATGCGATTAAAGCAGTTGCTGAAAGTATTAAAGCAGAGGATGCAAGTGTTGTTAGCAATTTATTTTTCATGAAAGTTCTCTTAAATAAAAACAATTAAATAATTTTATAATCTATCCTAATGGATGATTTTATCCATTAGGGCAGACGTTAATTGTATTGAAATCAAAGCTAACATACTAATTTATTATGTTATTTTTTTAGTCCATTCACTTGCAGTTATAGATTCAAATTGGTAAGTACCCAAGCAAAATTAATCCCAATCTAAAGCCCCTCCTGTTTGATATTCTGTCACCCGTGTTTCAAAGAAGTTTTTTTCTTTACGCATATTTGCCTGTTCATCTAACCACGGTGTGCAATTTTTTGCACCGGGGAAAGGTTCTTTAAAGCCTAATTGTCTTGCACGTCGATTAGCAATAAAGCGAAATTGTTCAATATGATCAGTTGCGCTATAGCCCAAGATAGGCTCTTTTAATATATATTGAGCATAGCCAATTTCCGCCGCTTCTGACTCATCCCACATCTCACGAATAGCTTTAGGATCAAGCGTTACCTCATTTTCAAGCATAATTTGTTTTACTACACGAATACCAAAGGACGCATGTAGTACCTCATCTCGCATAATATACTGAAGTTGCTCAGAAGTACCTTTCATCAAGCCACGACGCTGTAATGAAAAAATCGGCGTAAAACCATTGTAAAACCAACACCCTTCAAAAATACCTGCAAAAAAGCTATATGCCATTACAAAATTATTTAATTCATCCTGATTAGTCAGATCAATATCACTGCGTAAAATAGAATTTAAACGACGGTTGGCTAATTGAATTTTAGTATTGATTTCAGGGACAACACGGTAGCGATTATAGATTTCACTCTGATCCAAGCCAATGGTTTCGATACAATGTTGATAAGTCCAAGTGTGCAGTGCTTCCTCATAAACCTGCCTTGCTTGATAGATTTGTAACTCAGGCGCAGTCATCTTTTCCATCACGGCTAAGCCAATATTACGCATGGCTAATATGTCAGACGTGGTGAGGTAAGCGAGGACATTTGTGTAAACATGTTTTTCATTATCTGTCAGGCTGTGTTGATAATCATGAACATCCTGTGCCATATTGATATCTAACGGTGTCCAGTGATTTTTATTGGCATTAAGAAAATATTCCCACGCCCAAGGGTACTTAAATGGTGCTAATTGATTGACATCAGCCAAACCATTGATAACCCTCTTGTCAGATGCTTTTATTGACTCAATGCTTGTTGCCTTATTGGTGGCAGTATAGTCATTATTAGCTATTTTTTGCAAGCTATCCATAGGCTTACCTACAGGGCTTTTAGCCTCTATTTCTACACTTTTTTCTTGTTGCTGAAAACTATTATTGAGCACATCACTTTTAGCATAGGACTCTGTTAGCGTCTTTATGAGTTTATTATTTTCTTTATTGGTATTGAGTGGATCATCCCAGTTAATCATTGTTAAATCTCTTGGTTATGGAGGAATAAAAAAGCGATTAAGTCTATCCACAGCCATGAAATATTGCACTGTTAATTTTATAACAAAAATTAAAAAGCTTGGACTCCTCGCAATCATCTTAACCACTTTGGAGTACAAACTTTTTTAACTTAAAGTAATGGTTCTATAGATGTTCAGATATTAAATTTCTTCAAAATCGAGTGCTTTAGCCTCGTCTAGCGGGGCTAAAGCCGCTGATTCCAGAAATTATTTATATGAAAGTCTATAGCTGTTTATATGGTGACTAAATTAGGCCTCTTGAGCCACCATTTGTTCAAATTGCTTCATCTCCTCTCCATGTTGTTGATTAACCCCTGCATGTGCAAACTCATGTGCTGTCAATGCTTGGAAGCTATCGTTAGCACCTGGTGTAATATCATGGATATTCATAAAAACACGCCCATCAGCATTTGCCCAACTCATATCATCAGTGTTTCGACCCACAGAGACCTCGAAAGAGTCATTAGGCGAACTATCCAGCATATTTTTAAAACTATCGCTATTCGCATAAAGATCTGTGAGCGTATCTTTTGTTTTCCCCACTTCAGAGGCACTAGCAGAACCATCTCCTCCAATGGTGATTTGTTTATCTCCTAAATTAAAATCCTGCAAATGCTCTGAAGGCTTAGGAATTTGTCCATCACCTGCGGCAATCTTATTTTCATTCATTATTTTGCCATCTTTAATTTTAGCAGGGTTAGGAGCAGAGTCAGATTTTTCGTTTGTCTTGTTGCCTAATTTATCGCTAATTAACATTGTTAATAATTTTAAGAGCATCATCAGTACTTTTTCTATTTGTTCGCTAGATAATGAGCTATCTGCTTTATTAGGATTTTCAGAATCATCCGACATCGCTTGCTTAAAATCACTGACATCGACTGGATTTGGTTTTTCCAGCGAACTTTTATCGTTATTAGGTAATGAAATAGAATTTAATTCTGCGACTACAAGGTAACTTTGTTGGCTTGTATGATTGTGTTGAATCATTGTGTGTACTCCCTCATCCTTGAGAAAATTATAAAAAAACCATCAATATATTTAGGACTGCATTTTTAAAATATTGTTTGATGTGTTAGAACCTCAACACCTTCAGCGATGTTAAAGCCCTTCAAATAAGACCTTATTTTTCAATCATTCACAACACCATTAATCATTAATAAATAATCACTTATCTTAATTTTTAATAATCGTATCAATTAGTTTTTTTAATTCCTTATCTTCTTTATTACTTAGAAAGTTCCTTAACAATGCATTGAAGAATCTAGTACAGCGAACGGATATTTAGAATATACTGTCATGCATTGCTTACGTTTTTAGACGTAAATATTGCACTCTCTTAAAATAGCTAAGTCTCTTAAGCTTTGCTCATACGACTAATACAGGCTGTGTAGATTGAAACTTCATTAAAATAAACCATTCCTATGCACCCCTTTAGACTCTGCTAAGCTAGAGTCGAAGAGTACAACTTGGTAATTAAGAGAGGGCGCTATTTTTTATAATTTATAGGGATTACGAAATGAAATTATTAGCATATATTTTAAATGAGGATCGAAAAATTCTAGTAGGATCGAGCCTATTGATAGCCACTATTATCTCCAGTATAGCCTTTGCAGATAATAGTAAAGACGGATTTCCACCAGCAGCAGCTTCT
>JALVEA010000180.1 GCA_027008665.1 Thiotrichaceae bacterium
GTGTTTTTTTACCATTAGTATCGAGCAAGGTAAATTTTCGTTTAGGTTGCATAATCGCCAAAGGTATACCGGGCAAACCGCCCCCACTTCCCACATCTAAACAGCTTTCACCTTCAATATAAGGCGCAACAGCAAGGCTATCAAAAATATGCAGGGGAATCATTTGTTGTGGATCACGTATTGCAGTGAGATTATAGGTCTTATTCCAACAATGCAATAAGCTAACATATTGTTTTAATTGATGCCGTTGTTTATCACTCGCCTTACAATTTAGCTTTGCTAAACCCTGTTCCCAAAGACTATCTATTTTATTTGTATTCATTTGCCATACCCGCTACTCCTCGCCTTGCTACTACCCTTGCTAGACGGGTTTTATAAACCCGTCTACACCGTTTTACTCTAAGTTTGTATTAATCAATTTAGTTTAGAAACGACCGAATAATGCTCAACCTCTGGAAAAGGTTCATAAAAATGATGCAATAAAGCTTTCCACTGCTGATATTGTTCAGACTCTCTAAAACCTTCGGTATGATCCTCAAGCGTTTTCCAATTTACTAATAAAATATACTGATTTGGCTTCTCAATGCATTTTTGCAGTTGATGAGAAACATAACCTTCTATACTCGCAATAATCGACTGTGCCTCAGCAAAAGCCCTCTCAAACTGAACGTTCTGATTTTCTTTTATCTGCAAAATAGCCACTTCTAATATCATTTTTTACCTCTATTTGAAGAAGCACTAAGCTTCCGCTGAATGGGTTTTGTAAACCCGTCTCTTGCAACTTCTTAACTATACTATAGAATTCTCTTTGATTTTTTTCAGCCATATTTAGGACATTTTACATGAACATCCGTCAACTTCTCGACCAACGCGTTTCAAACGCCCTTATTAGTGCAGGCGCATCAAAGGACGTATCTGCTGTTATTAAGCAGTCTAATAAAGCACAATTTGGACAGTATCAGGCGAATGGCGTGATGGGGGCTGCAAAGAAATTAAAAATGAATCCACGTCAACTTGCCACGCAGGTAGTCGATGCGCTTGATTTATCCGATATTGCTGACAAAGTAGAGGTTGCTGGACCTGGTTTTTTAAATATCCACCTAAAGCCCGAATGGTTAAGTCAGCAACTTGAGTTGGCTTTGAATAGCGATAAATTAAATATTGAGCAAATAAAGCAACCACAAACAGTCGTAATTGATTATTCAGGGCCTAATCTTGCTAAAGAAATGCATGTTGGACATTTGCGTTCAACCATTATTGGCGATGCCATTGTGCGAGTTTTACGCTTTATTGGGCATAGGGTAATCCCACAGAATCATGTCGGTGATTGGGGGACGCAATTTGGTATGTTATTAGCACATATGAATGACCTGCAAAGTGTTGATAATGAACTTTCTATGCAATTATCAGATTTAGAAGCTTTTTATCGTGATGCAAAAAAGCGTTTCGATGCTGAGCCTGATTTTGCTAAAACTGCCCGTGCTTATGTGGTAAAACTTCAAGCGGGTGATCCAAATTGTTTGCTTTTATGGCAACAGTTTATTGATATTTCATTACAGCATTGTGAAGATGTTTATCAGCGTCTCAATGTTTTATTAACTCGTAATGATGTGATGCCAGAGAGTGCTTATAATGATGATCTTCCACAGGTTATTGCTGATCTTCGTGATGCAGGTTTGCTAACGGAAGATCAAGGCGCACAATGTGTCTTTCTTGAAGAGTTCAAAGGCAAAGATAATAAAATTCTCCCTGCCATTGTGCAAAAATCAAATGGTGGCTATCTTTACGCAACCACTGACCTTGCCGCTTTGCGTTATCGTTATAATAAACTACATGCTGATCGTATTTTATATTTTGTCGATGCACGTCAAAGTTTGCACCTCAATCAAGTATTTGCAATTGCCAAAAAAGCCCATTTTGTAGCCCCAGAAACACAGCTAGAACATATGGCATTTGGTACTATGATGGGCAAAAACGGTAAACCCTTTGCAACCCGTGATGGGGGAACAGTTAAGCTGATTGACCTGCTTAAAGAAGCCGAACAACGCGCGTTTGATTTAGTCAATGAAAAAAATCCTGACCTTGATGAAGCAGAACGCAAAGCTGTTGCACAAACCGTTGGCATTGCCGCAGTTAAATATGCAGATTTGAGTAAAAACCGCAGCTCAGATTATATTTTCAATTGGGATACCATGCTCAGCTTTGAAGGTAATACAGCCCCTTATTTACAATATGCCTATGCACGTATTCAAAGTATTTTCCGCAAAGCAGGAGAATTTGATCATAATGCAATCTTAAATTTAATTGAAACGCCCGAAAAACAATTAGCAATTAAATTATTACAACTGCCAGAGGCGATTGAAATCGTGTCTAAAGATGGAACGCCCAATATTTTATGCAATTATCTCTTTGAATTAGCGGGGAATTTCATGACATTCTACGAAGCCTGCCCCATTTTAAAAGCAGATAAAGAAATTAAAAATAGTCGTTTAAAACTCGCTAAATTAACTGCTAAAACATTAAAAACAGGATTAGATTTATTAGGCATTAAAACATTAGAGCGTATGTAAGGAATATCACTTGTTCCTAAATTTATTTGGGAACGCAGAATGGGGAATTTATTCCCGTATTGAATCAGCTATCACTGTATCGAGTTGTATCCTCACATCCAGCATTTTCAAAGCCTTTTTTTCTTAACAGACAGGCATCACAAACTCCACAGGCTTTTCCTTTATGATCGGCTTGATAGCAGGTGACTGTTTGCGAGTAATCAACACCGAGTTCATTCCCTGTGAGAATAATATCAGCTTTAGTCATATTGATAAGTGGGGTGTGGATTTTAAATTGATCGCCTTCAATACCTGCTTTAGTGGCTAAATTTGCTGTTTTTTCAAATGCTTGAATAAATTCTGGACGACAATCAGGATAACCAGAATAATCAACGGCATTGACACCAATGAAGATAGCACGCGCTTCTAACACTTCTGCCCATGCTAAGGCAATGGAAAGAAAAACCGTATTACGTGCAGGTACATAGGTCAGTGGAATACCGTCGCTTGGCGTGGTTGGGACATCAATATGAGTATCGGTTAAGGCAGAGCCTCCAAAACGGGATAGATCTAAATCTATTATTTTGTGATCAATTTTTTTTGAGCTTGTAATACGTTCTGCTGCAGTTAATTCTACACTATGTCGTTGTCCGTAACGAAAACTGAGCGCATGGCATTCATACCCTTGCTTTATTGCTAATGCCAATAAGGTAACGGAGTCCATTCCGCCTGATAATAGAATCACTGCTTTTTTTTTCACTAATTTAACCTCATCATTTTATAAATATTTAGTGCTTTGTTCTGGCTAATGTACTAAATAGCACTGTCACCCACTTATTTCAACTGACATTCTAGGCTATGAAAATTGCATAACTTCCTTCCTTAGCACTGCAAAATTTGCTTATTCGGTCTAAAATTAGGGGAAAGATATTCTTTGTAACTAAAAGAGACTGGAGCGGAATGAGAGATTCGAAATAGATTTTCGGACTGACAAGCTTTTACAATATTGACGATGGGAATCTACCAGTTTGAGTATTCTGGAGTGGTTTTTTATTATTTGTTGAAAAAATACTCGCTAATTTAAGTGTGGCAATTCATGTTCTCAGCTAAAGAGATTTGCCACTATTTTATAAAAGTTGAGAGAGAGAAAATTAGCATGCTTAAAAAGATAGTTATTAGCTTAGTTTTGTTTGCCATAGTCATCGCTACAGCGATGTATTTTATGAATAAGACAGAATCTTCTGCGAAAGAATCAATAGAAGAAATTGAGCTAAGCGAGGAAGAGGCTCGAGCGATTGAGATTTTAAATGAGGAAATGATACAAGATCAATGTGTTGTTTATGCAGATGAGGATAATGTTAAAGATGAGGAGTTGAAAGCTTATCTAAGCTCTTGTGTTGAACAATTAAAAGCTGAAGCAACAATGATTGAGCCAGCAGATGAAGATAGCCCTAAAACTAAGGAGGAAATCCGCAAACAATGTGCTGTTTATGCAAAAGAAGATAAAGTAGAAAAAGAAAAATTAGAGGATTATATGGATTTATGTATAGAACAATTAGAAACCGAAGTTGTTGTTATTGATCCAGAAAATAAAGAGACAACAGAGAAGGTTGTGAGAGAAGAAAAGCAGATTAAGGAGAATACTGAGGTAGTGAATAAAGAGACAACAAAGCAGGTTGTGACAGAAGAAGAGCAGATTAAAGATAATACTAAGGTAGTAAATAAAAAATCAGATGATAGAAAACCGTCAGAAACTTTAAAATAATCTATTTTAAAAATTCTAAAGCCTCTTTTTTAAAAAGAGGCTTCAATACTATTATTATTAAATACCTTTTATCTCTCTATATTGTCCGTTTTTTAATCCATCAAGTGTCCAAGATCCAATACGATAACGAATTAAACGTAAAGTAGGGTAGCCAATAGCTGCTGTCATGCGACGTATTTGACGATTGCGACCTTCATAAATAGTCATTTCTAACCAAGTCTCAGGAATGTGTTTTCGATAACGTACAGGAGGGATTCTCTCCCAGAGTAAATAAGGACTAGCAATGCGTTTGATTTTTGCAGGTAGGGTTATGCCATCTTTAAGTTCGACCCCTTCACGTAAACACTGTAATTTCTTGTCAGTTACCTCACCTTCAACCAGTACCCAATAGGTTTTACTCATTTTATGATCAGGGTGTGCAATTTTATGTTGTAATTTGCCATTATCGGTTAACAATAAAAGTCCCTCGCTATCTTTATCTAGCCGACCCGCAGGGTAAAAGCCCTTTTGTTGAATATAATCGGCAAGTGTTTCGCCTTGGTAATCATCTGTGCGACTAAACTGGCACAGCACAGCGTAGGGTTTATTAAAAAGTATTAGTTTAGACATAGTAATATGTATTTTAAGTTATTTAATTAGGAAGTTTTATATAGGGCATCTGTATTAATGAGAGCATCCAAAAATATTGTTATCAAGCACATTACGGAACATTTAGATCAGTTGAATTCTCTATCGGATAGTGTTGCAGATTTCTTACGAATTAATAGAAAAATTCATCATTTATGGGTCAGTATAGAGAAAAATAAATTGCTTCTAATGACAGATGATAGTTCTTTTGCGACACAATTACGTTTTCAGCAACAGAGGGTACGTCAGCATGTGAATCAATTATTTTTGATAAAATTGAAAAGTGTCAAAATTAAAATTATTGTTATAAAACATCAAGCGAAAGAAGCAGCAAAAGAAAAACCTTTTCAGATATTACCGCAAACAGCAGATATCCTTTCCTCTATTGCCGATGGTATTGAAGATGAAGAGATAAGAGAAACTTTGCGAAGACTGCTTTAGAAAAACCTAAATTTATAAGACAACGACGGCATGAGAGACTAAGGAAAAATTTTTCAGATATAGAAAGAGGATAAACTCAAATGAGAACAATAAATCAAGCTATTGCACATTCTTGTAAAGAATATTTTTTAGACAGTAAAAAGTCTGAAAAAGAGATATTGAATAATTTAGAACAAATTAGCATCAATTTAGGTGAAGAAAAAACAGCTGTTTTTGTGTCAAAAGCTTATCGGGTACTGAAACAAGATACAGAAAAGTTGTATCTTAGTATTAAAAATCGTGATTTATCTTTATGTTCACAATACGCGCATAAATTACGTGGCTCTTCTAATTTATATGCTAGCACAATTCTAGCGACTCTACTGCTTGAGCTAGTCGAAAATACGGAATCAATAATTGATGATGATGATCAATGCAAATTATTATTTTGTGAGTTTGAGTTAGTCCTGAAAACATTGAAATTTAAGAGGTTATTGTAATAATTCTTACTAAAAATTAGCTTTATCTTTCTGTATAAAAAACATACATTTCTTGTTTCATTAATGCTATGTTCAGGAGAGAAGCATGACAAAATTTGTAATTTCTTTATTATTATGGGGAATGATTTCGCTACAAAGTTCTGCGATGATGTTGTCACCTATTGTAGAAAAGAAAGAAGGCGGGCAACCCTATAGAATAGAGCTTAAATCCATTAGCTATTTTTACCGTTTGAATATCTACGATGAAAATCATATTTTATTAGACAGCACCATTCAGTTTACACGTGGACATGATCTAGATGCTTTTATCGTTGAAAGTGAAAGTAACGATGGTGATTTAAAAGTATTAGTGGTCATGAGTTTAGATGAGGATACGGATGCCTATGATTTCTTTAGTTTTAACGGCATCTCTTTATCAAAAGAATCCGTTTAAAACTTAAAATTGTTAGCGTATTGTTGCAAATAAACGTTTAATCCACTGTACTCGGTGCTCAACAGTTTCAAGTTCGACTTCAAAATAGAGCTTGTCTGAGCCAACAATTTTATATTCCCATGGACGTTTTTGTACGAGTTGCATAATTTTCATTGGATCAATGGCAGGTTTTTGGTTAAAAACAATTCCTCCTCCTTCTTCGTTGACATCGAGTTTTAATACCCCTAGTTTTTGTGCGATCTGTCTTAAACGAGTGACTTCAAAGAGTGTATTCACTGCATCAGGGAATAAACCAAAGCGGTCGATCATTTCGATACGTAACTCACGCAATTGCTCTTTATTTTTTGCGTTGGCAATACGCTTATAGAGGATTAAACGATTATGCACATCAGGCAGATAATCATCAGGAATTAAGGCAGGCGTTCCAAGATCAACGGTGGTGCGTGTTTCACTGCCATCTTCTTCAGGAATATCACCACGTTTAAGGGCTTTCACAGCGCGTTCTAGTAAGTCATTATAGAGTGAAAAGCCAATTTCTTGAATCTGTCCACTTTGTTCATCGCCTAAAAGCTCGCCTGCACCGCGTATTTCTAAATCATGTGATGCCAGTGTAAAGCCGACTCCTAACTCTTCTAAGGATTCGATTGCTTCTAAACGTTTTTTAGCATCAGCACTAATCGCTTTTTCATGTGGGATAATAAGGTAAGCATAGGCTTTGTGGTGTGAGCGTCCTACTCGTCCACGTAATTGATGCAATTGTGCTAAACCTAATTTATCCGCACGATTAATAATAATGGTATTTGCGGTTGGGATGTCAATGCCACTTTCTATAATGGTAGTGGCAACTAAGACATGAAAGCGTTGATGATAGAAGTCTTTCATAATGCTTTCGAGTTCTTTTTCTGACATTTGACCGTGGGCAAAGCGAACTTCTACTTGGGGGAGGTAATCCTTTAATTGATCCGTCATTTTTTGGATCGTTTTAACTTCATTGTGTAACACATAAACTTGCCCACCACGTGATAACTCTCGCCCACAGGCTTCTTGAATCAGTATTTTGTCCCATTGTTTGACAAAGGTTTTAATCGCATGACGTTGTGCAGGGGCAGTGGCGATAATACTAAGATCGCGTAGACCTGAGAGTGACATATTCAAGGTGCGTGGAATAGGGGTGGCGGTCATGGTGAGCATATCGACATTGGCACGTAGCTTTTTAAGTTGCTCTTTATGGCGCACTCCAAAGCGGTGTTCTTCATCAATAATCACCAGACCTAAATCTTTAAATTGAATATCTTTTGAGAGTAGTTTATGCGTTCCAATTACAATGTCGATACGCCCTGTTTTCAGCCCAACTAATACTTCACGGGTTTGTTTGGGGGTACGAAAGCGTGACAGGGTTTCTATTTTAAATGGCCAATCTGCAAAACGATCCAGAAAGTTTTGTGTATGTTGTTGTACCAATAAAGTGGTTGGGGCAATCATAGCGACCTGTTTGCCAGCATTGGCGGCAAGAAAAGCGGCACGCATGGCCACCTCTGTTTTACCAAATCCAACATCACCACAAACAACACGATCCATTGGACGAATAGAACGCATATCCTCCTTAACCGCTTCAATTGCCTGCGCCTGATCAGGGGTTTCTTCAAAAGGAAAGGCTTCACAGAAGGTTAAATACTCTATTTCATTCACCTCATAAGCATGACCTTGTAAGGCAGCGCGGCGGGCATTAATCTCCAATAATTCGGCTGCAATATCATGGGCGCGTTTAGCTGCTTTTTTACGAATTTTATCCCATTGATCTGTCCCTAATTTATGCAGTGGTGCTTTTTCAGGACTTGCTCCGCTATAACGACTAATAAGATGCAAAGAAGACACGGGTACATAGAGCTTATCGCCTTTAGCATATTCTAGAGTAATAAATTCTTGCTCAATACCGCCTACTTCGAGTTTTTTCATTCCTTTATAGCGGCCAATACCATGTTCTTCATGCACTACAGGAGAGCCTTGATGTAGATCGGTCAAATTGCTAATAATAGCCTCTGCATCCCGAGTCGCTTTGCGTTTACGACGGCGTTGTTGTTGAACTTTTTGTCCAAAAATCAAGCCTTCAGGAATAATGGCTAACTCGCCTTGCTGTGCTTCGTTTTTAAGCCATAAACCCTCTTCTAAAGGGGCAACGGTGACGCTTAAACGACTACTGCCTTGTAAAAAGTTTTGCCAGTTATTGCTGGTACTAGCAAGGTATTGATGATCACGCAAAAGACCGAGTAGATTTTCGCGTCGTCCTGCGGACTGGGCGGTAAATAAGATTCGCCCTGAATGAATTGCCATGAATTGCCGTAATAATAATAGAGGCGATTCAGCACGAGGCTGTAACAATAAAGAAGGTAAGATGTAAGTTGGGTAATTATAGCTATTCTCAAGATTTTCTTGTTCGTAATGATGGGTGGTTATACGACGCAGTTTGGATAATTCAGTTTGCAGTTGTTCGCTATTTAAAAAAAGTGCTTCTGGTTTGAGCAATGGACGTTCAATATCATGGCGACGTTGCTCATAACGCTCTGCAACCTGATGACTAAAGGTCTTTGCGGCAACCTCTATTTCTTGGCTATAAATCAATAAGGTTTTTTCTGGCAGATAATCAAATAAGGTCGCAGTTTGTTGAAAAAATAAAGGTAAATAATACTCAATACCTGCGGGGGGATTGTTATTACTGACATTATCATAAATTTGACTACGGGCTAAATCACCGCCTAATTGTTCTGCATAATGGGTGCGAAAGGTTTGGATACCTTCTGCATTTAACGGGAATTCTTGTGCGGGTAGTAACTCAATTTTATCGAGTTGTTTAATGGTGAGCTGATTTTCAGGACTAAAACTGCGAATGGAGTCCACTTCATCATCGAATAAATCAATACGAATAGGGTAGTTACTACCCATAGGAAATAGGTCAATCAATGAACCGCGTGTCGTATATTCACCATGCTCCATCACTTGGCTGACATGACGATAACCCGTTTCTTCAAGCTGGTCTCGCATTAGTTCAATATCGAGTGTATCGCCTTTTTCCAATAAAAAAGTATTGCCACGAATGTAATTGGTCGGTGCTAAACGGTGCATTAGAGTAGCAACAGGAACAATGAGTACACCTTGTTGAGTTGTAGATAACTGATACAATGTTTTTAGGCGTTCAGAAATCAAATCTTCATGCGGCGAAAAGACATCATAGGGCAGTGTTTCCCAGTCTGGGAAGATATGAATATTATCAATAGCCGAAAAAAACTGGAGATTTTCTTTGGCTTGATAGGCGCTTTGGCTATCAGGAGTGATTAATAAAATCAATCCTTTATATTCTTGTGCCACATTGGCCATGAGTAGATCTTTTGCACAACCGTGCAATTGCCCCCAGTTTATTTTGTTCTTTTGCTTTTCGGGATAAAGGGGGGTAAGGCTTGTCTGAGGCATAGCATTGTATCTTGAGTAAATGATTGAAAATTAAACGTCGCACTAAGAGAAAGGAGAAAACTATACAATTCTTATAAATTTCTTGCGATGATATTTATATCTAAATAGTTTATTATGCAAGAAAAATTATTAAGGTTTCGTTCATATATTATTTAATATCAGAGATTGATAAGGACTTTTTTGTGACGGTTACACCCTCTGTTTTAGAATTAAAAGGTGAGATGTTGATGTTAAATGTGTTGCGTTTGCAAGACGTTAATGTCGATAATATCGAAGCTGCATTGCAGAAAAAACGTGATGAAGCACCGATGTTTTTTATTCAAAGCCCCATTGTAGTCGATTGTTCTGATCTAAGCGCAGAACAAGGTAACTTACTTGATCTACGTGCTTTGCGACGCATTTTAGTGAAAATGGATTTTGTCCCTGTGGGTTTGCGGGGTATTTCTAACTCTATGTTAGCGGCATCCATGTCGGCAGGTTGGAATGTATTACGTTCAGCAACAAAAAGACCAGCAAAATTAAAAAAGGCAACGGAGACAGTAGTAAATAATAAGAATTGGTTAAATGAAAATAATCAAGATAAAGAGGCGTTTACTCAGCCTGAAAAAGATGTAACAAAAATAGAAGAAATAGCTGAAATAAGAGCAGGCATGACAATAGAGCGCCCTGTGCGTTCTGGGCAACAAATTTATGCTAAAAATGCAGATTTAGTCGTACTATCACAAACCAGTGCAGGCTCCGAAGTGATGGCAGATGGCTCTATTCATGTTTACGGTCCATTGCGTGGACGTGTGTTAGCAGGTGTTAAAGGGGATAAAACAGCGCGAATTTTCTGTCGGTCATTAGAGGCAGAGTTAATCGTTATTGCAGGTTGTTATCAATTGTTGGATGAAAGTAATACAGACCTAAAAGGTCAGCCAGCAATGATCCGCTTAGAGGATGAAAAATTAATTATAGAACCACTAGATTAACTTCTTTTATGTTTTTGGAGAATACAATTGAGTAAAGTAATTGTCGTGACATCAGGAAAAGGTGGTGTTGGTAAAACAACCACCAGCGCCGCATTTGCAGCAGGATTAGCCAGCAAAGGCTATCGGACAGCCGTTATTGATTTTGATGTGGGTTTGCGTAATCTTGATTTAATTATGGGGGTTGAGCGACGAGTAGTTTATGACTTTGTTAATGTGATTAATGGTGAGGCCACCTTACGCCAAGCACTAATAAAGGATAAAAGGGTTGATAATCTGTTTATTTTACCTGCATCCCAGACGCGTGATAAAGAAGCATTGACTAAAGAGGGGGTGGAGAGTGTTATCAATGAGCTGAAGGAAGATGGCTTTGAATACATTGTTTGCGATTCTCCCGCAGGAATAGAAAAAGGCGCTTTTATGGCGCTTTATTTTGCTGATGAAGCCATTATTGTCACCAATCCTGAGGTCTCTTCTGTGCGAGATTCTGACCGTATCTTAGGAATCTTGCAAAGTAAATCACAGGCGGCTATTAATGGTGAGACAGTAAAAGAACATCTCATTATCACACGCTATTCCCCAGAACGGGTTAATAATGGCGATATGATCAGCCTTGAAGATATTGTTAATATTTTATCTGTCCCCTTATTAGGTGTTATTCCTGAGTCTAAAGCCGTTTTACAGGCATCTAATAGTGGTGTTCCTGTGATTATGGATGTGAAAAGTAAAGCAGGCCAAGCTTATATGGATATGGTTGAACGTTATCTCGGCGAGGATGTGCCGCATCGTTTTTTGGATGTTAAAAAGAAAGGCTTTTTTAAGAAGTTATTCGGATAGGGGTTCATGATGGGATTTTTTGATTTCTTTAGACGAAACAGAAAGAAGAATACCGCTAATCTTGCAAGGGATCGTTTGCAGATTTTGATCGCACACGAACATGCAAGACGTAGGGGGGCGCCAGACTACCTCCCTCGAATGCGAGATGAGATTATAGAAGTCATTCGAAAATATGTCTCTGTCGATGATAACGGTGTCAATGTCAATCTTGAGAAAGGTGATGATTATGATGTTTTGGAATTAAATATAGCCTTGCCTGATCGGAAATAGTCTTTATGCAAAAGAATCTTAATACCTAAATGTCATGTTATTAGGAGTAATGATATGTACAAAAAAATCCTCGTCATACTTTATTTATCTGCTTCATTAACAAGTGCAGGACAAGCCAGAGAAGTCTCTATAGAAACACAGATACAAGGTCTCTATATTGCTTATTTTAATCGGGCAGCAGATAAAAATGGCTTGGATTTTTGGCGAAGTCGAGCGGCACAATCTAATGATAATAAAGCTATCTTAAAGGAGCTTTCAGCAGGTTTTTCTAAGCATCCTACTTTTTCTGCAACCTATGCACATTTGTCAAATCGAGCGTTTGTTGAGGCCATTTACCGCAATGTCTTGGGTAAGGACGGGGATAGTAGCGGAATCGATTTTTGGACTCAAACACTTGATCGGGGGGTAAGTCGTTCAGATATAGTGTCGGATTTTGTCGAAGCTTCTTTAACAAGCGAATTAACTCCTGCAAATTTTCCTCATTTAAGTACTTCAGACTTAGCAATAGCACAACAGCGACAAGATTTAATCACTAATAAAACCTTGGTTGCAGAAAGTTTTACCACTTCATTAGGGCTATATAGCAATATAGAAAATACATCCCACCCAGAAAATGATCCTGCCTATTTAGCTTCAATTGCTATTCTTGCTGATATTAATGAAGAAATTTCTAGCGTCTCTGAAAAGATAAATTATTTATCAAGTATTATAAATACCAGCAACCCAATTGCTGAAATTAATGGTACAGCTAATCAAGGTGGTAATGATAATTCCATTCCTGTTCTTTCTAGTGAAGAAATATCAGACTATTTAAATGCCATTAATCAAGCCAGAGCGGTACAACAAAATTGCCACTCAAAAGGTATATTTCCTGCCGTTGCTCCTCTATCATGGAATAATAAGCTTTATCAAGCCGCTTATGAACACAGCTATGACTTAGCCACCAGCAATACCTTCTCACATACAGGATCAGGCACAGCCACTGATTGGACAGGGGTTGCATTAGGCAAGCCAAGCTCTCCAGGGGATCGGATTGAACATTATCATTATAATTGGAGAGGATATGGGGAAAATATTGCAGCAGGAACTTTCACTAATACAGCCACTATTGCTGTTCAGCAATGGCTAGATAGTGATGGTCATTGTGCCAATTTGATGAGTAGCAATCATACCGAGGTAGGGATGGCAATGGTATACAATGCCAGCTCCACTTATACACATTACTGGACACAGAATTTTGGTACACAATAAAAAACTTCTAAGTTATTTTAGAGGCAGATGTTTTTTAATTATATTTCCCCTATGCAATAGGTAATGGCTTTGCTAGGATAGCGTCCAGAGTCAACTGGGCAATCGCGCCTTTCTTAACTATTTGCTTGCAAATTTATAAGATTAAGGGGAGGAAAGTCCGGGCTCCATAGGGTAGGACGCCAGATAACGTCTGGGCAGCGCGAGCTGACGGCAAGTGCAGCAGAGAGAAGACCGCCCCTCACCTAACTTCGTAGAAGCTAGGTGAGGGGTAAGGGTGAAAGGGTGCGGTAAGAGCGCACCGCGCAACTGGTAACAGTTTGTGGCAAGGTAAACCCCGTCCGGAGCAAGATCAAATAGGAATACATTGGCGCGACCCGCGTCGTATTCGGGTAGATTGCTTGAGGACTATGGTGACATAGTTCCAGATGAATGATTGTCCACGACAGAACCCGGCTTATAGGTTGACTCTTTTTTTATATTTCAATTCAGGAGTGTATACGCTCTTGAATCTTGGCTCCTAATCGCTTTTATTTACGTGTTCATTTCCTTGGAGTAGCTTAAAATAATATTGCCAACCTCCTCACTATGATTATTCTCCTATCTCTTCCTTTGGTTGTTTACTATTCATTCAAAAACTTAAAGTAATTTATGAAGTTTTATTTTTAGTTGTATGTAACAAAAACAAGTTCTTCTTTTTTTCAGTTTGGCTGTTAATACCTTTGGTCTAAGTAATTGTCTTGTATAGAAATTCAACGCCATTAGGGATAGACCTATAGGGAGTTGAGGTCTATAATTAGCCACAGTGGATAGAGAGGGTGTTGATTTCTCTATTTTATATCGAACAGAGCATGTAGGAATACCTGAAAGTTACTGAGAGTCGATTCTTAAAATTCAATCTATCAGAAGTAAATGGTGATTACAGTTAATCATACGAATAGTTGTTTATTACTATCTCCAAAGGGATGAATGGTTGAGTTAGTTAGACTCAGAGTAATTTGGAAACTGATAATATGTTAAGTCAGATTTCTTTGTAAGAGTGTAAAGAATATGAGTGGTGCATTGTTGTCAGAATTTGAACATACAACTGTTTTGTTACATGAGGCCGTAGAAGCACTAGCCATTAAAAGTGATGGTTTTTATATTGATGCTACCTTTGGTCGCGGTGGTCATTCAAGATTAATTATTAATCGATTAAATCGCAATGGGTGTTTGTTACTAATCGATAAAGACCCTCAAGCAATTGCTTATGCGAATGAAAAATATGCAGATGATCCTCGTATATTAGTTTGGCAAGGTTCGTTTAAAGATTTCCCTATCGCATTAGAACAATTGCAAATTAACAGAAAACCTGATGGTTTATTGCTTGATTTGGGGGTTTCATCGCCACAGTTAGATGATGCCTCGCGTGGTTTTAGTTTTCAGCGTGATGGCGCATTAGATATGCGTATGAACCCAGAGACGGGTGAAAGTGCTGCTAAATGGTTGAGTTATGCAGAAGAAAAAGAAATTGCAGATGTATTGTGGCAATTTGGAGAAGAACCTTTTTCTCGAAGGATAGCTCGGATGATTATAAAAGAGCGTGAGTTTGAGCCAATAGAGACAACCTTGCGTTTAGCAACAATTGTGTCAAATGCGGTGCCTAAATCGAAACAAAAGAAAGGAAAAAATCCAGCAACACGTAGTTTTCAGGCAATTCGTATTTTTATTAATCAAGAATTGGATGATTTAGACGCTTGTTTGAAATATTCAATGCAATGGTTAGCAAAACACGGACGGATTGTTGTGATTAGTTTTCATTCATTAGAAGATAGAAGGGTTAAACGTTTTTTAAAAGGCAAATCTTCCCTGCCTAAATTACCACGAGGATTGCCTGTAATGAATGCTCAGATGGAGCAACTAATGGGTGAAACAGTTGTTTGTAAGCTGATTGGTAAGCCGATAAGGGCATCTCAACAGGAGCTAGAAAATAACGCCCGCTCACGTAGTGCCATTATGCGAATTGGAGAAAAAATAAGGTGATAGCAACACAGGACAAGGATGAGTCTGGATGGCAACTTGGATTACTAATATGCTTGTTTGTGTCAGTTATTGTTGTCTCTATTATGGTTGTAATGCACCGTCATCAATCAAGAGGACTCTTTGTTCAATCTCAAAAATTGGCTAAACAGCATAATATTTTAATTGCTCAATGGAGTCGTTTGAAATTAGAACAGGGTGTGGTACTCAATGATATTTATGTTGAGCGCAAAGCGCGTGAAGATTTGGGGATGAGAATACCGAAAGCTAAAAATATCAAAATGGTGAAAGAGTGACAAGAAAGGCAAAAGTATTGAGCACACTGCCCCCTGTTTACAGAGGGCGGCGTTTTGCGTTGCTCGTTATTTTATTGTCACTTCTTTGCGTGTTGTTATTACGTGCGGGATATTTAGAAATTTTTCAGCAACAATGGTTGCAAAAACAGGCGGATAAACGACAAATGAGAGTTGTTTCTGTGCCTCCATACCGAGGAATGATTGTTGATCGTAATGAAGAATCTTTAGCAATCAGTTCACCCGTTGTTTCTGTTTGGTGTAATCCTAAAAAGCTATTTCGTATTCGTGATGGTTTGTTAAAAGGAACAGAAAGTAGTGATGAAAAAGATGTCTTGCTGGCGAAAGCGCGTTTAGATGAAATGGATGTAGGATTACAAAAGGTAGCGGAATATTTAAAAATAGATGCGCCTAAATTACAACAAAAATTACGAAAAAATAAAAGAAAGCAATTTTTATATTTAGCGCGGCAGATTCCTCCTGAAATTTCAGAAGATATTGCAAATTTAAACTTACCTGCGATCAGCAGTACCTCTGAATATCGACGTTTTTATCCGATGGGAGAAGCCTTATCGCATGTGATAGGTTTCACGAATATCGATGATAAAGGTGTCGAAGGTATAGAACGCTCTAAAAATCAGGTCTTAGCTGGTGAATCTGGAAAAAAACGAGTGGTGCGTGATGGACGTGGTCGCTTGATTGAGAATATTGAACAGATTAAAGAAATGAAGCCCGGTCGGCAGGTGAAGTTAAGCATTGATAAACGAATACAATTCCAAACCTATAAGGAACTAAAAGGGACGGTCTATAAACTGAATGCGAAAGCAGGTTCGGTGGTCGTGCTTGATGCACATACTGGCGAAATTTTAGCAATGGCAAATATGCCCGGTTTTAATCCTAATGTTCGCGCAGAATTAAAACCTTATCGCTATCGTAACCGCGCAATAATGGATACTTTTGAGCCAGGTTCAACGATTAAACCATTTACTATTGCGGCAGCATTAGAAGAACGAGTGATTGGTGCAGAGGTACAAATAGACACAGCCCCTGGATATTTGAGAATTGGCAAAACAACGATTCGTGACCATAAAAATTATGGATCAATGACATTGGATAAAATATTAGCTAAATCAAGCAATGTTGGTGCGAGTAAAGTAGCGCTACTGATGAAAGCTAGTGGACATTGGAAATTTCTTAGCCGAATTGGTTTTGGACTACGGCCTGATGCAGGGTTTCCAAATGAGTCCGAAGGGAAGTTATCCTATTACGATACTTGGGGGGCTGTTGATCGTACTTCTCTTGCTTATGGTTATGGTATTTCTGCTAGTTTATTGCAACTTGCTCATGCCTATACCGTATTTGCAACAGGCGGAGTTCTTTATCCTGTCACCATTTTTAAAAGGAGTGATAAAGCATTAGCAGGGCAACGCATTATGAAAGAGGCTAATGCAAAGGCAGTGTTAAGAATGTTGCTCTCAGTTGTGAGTAAAAATGGGACAGGAAACAATGCCAAAGTTGATGGTTATTATGTGGCAGGAAAAACAGGAACTGCTTATAAATTTATGAATAAGCGTTATCGTAAAGATAAAAAGATAGTCAGTTTTATTGGTATTGCCCCTGCTTCAAATCCGCGTATTGTGGTTGCCGTAATGATCAATGAGCCTAAAGTAAAAAGAGCAACAGGTGGTCGTTTAGCAGCGCCTGTTTTTTCTAAAATTATGGCAAGTACTTTGAGAATATTGGATATTCCCCCTGATAATTTACCTGATTTAAAGCAAGCAAGCACTAATAATGCAGAGGGAGCTTCATGAACAAACAGCCCTTAGCCTCTTTATTATCAGTTCTTGATGGTTTTGTTGATAGCGCTCAAATAGACAGTTTGGTAGATCTACAGATAAAGGGGATGACACTAGATAGTCGTTCTGTGAAAAAAGGTATGCTTTTTGTTGCCTTAAAAGGGACGCAAACGCATGGTTTACACTATGCGCTAAATGCACAGCAACAAGGTGCGATTGCTGTGATATGGGAATCTGATACTAGCTTAGAGAAAAACGAGCAGGAAAAAGCCCAATTATTAAACAATCTCTTCATTCCTAATATAGAAATAAAAAATTTGTCAACTCACTTGGGTGAAATTGCAACGCGTTACTATCAAATACGAGATCATAAAGGGCAGATAAAACCAAACTATGGCTTAAAGATTATTGGTGTGACAGGGACGGATGGTAAAACAAGCGTATCTCATTTTATTGCTCAAGCCATGAATGCTTTAGCTCCCAATAAAACTGCGATTATTGGAACATTAGGAATTGGTTTAATCGATAATTTAAAAAAATCCACACAAACAACACCTGATCTTTTAACAGTTCATAAAACATTGCATCAATTAGCGAATGACGGTATTGAAGTCGTTGCAATGGAGGTATCCTCTCATGCTTTAGACCAAGGGCGCGTTGATGGGGTTGAGTTTGATACGGCAATCTTAACAAACTTAACTCGTGATCATCTTGATTATCATGGTACTGTTAAAAAGTATGCTAAGGCAAAGGAAAAGCTGTTTTTGCGCCCCGAATTGAACAGTATAGTATTAAATCAAAATGATACTTTTAGCCAGCATATTATTAATAAACTTAAGCAGAGTGATAGCGATAAAGAGTGTTTACGTTATTTAGTCAAGTCTGCTGCTTTAGATAATGAGCAAAGTGCTGAGTTAATTGCTGAAAATGCCCGTTTCACCCATCAAGGAATTGAAGCGCAGGTGTCCTTTTCTGGTCAGAAAGGTGTGCTAAAAGTAGGTGTTATAGGCTGGTTTAATCTCAGTAATTTACTGGCAACCTTGGCAACAATGCTTGGTTTAAAGATAAAATTTTCTGATGCACTTGAAGCATTAAATAAGGTAAAAACCGTGTCAGGTCGTATGGAGCCTATTGCTTCAAAGGATAGATTGGTTGTGGTTGATTATGCGCATACTCCTGCTGCATTAGAATCGGTTTTAAAAGCTTTGCGTCATCATACGGAACAACGTCTTATTTGTGTGTTTGGTTGTGGTGGTGATCGTGATAAAGGCAAACGTCCTTTAATGGCTAAAATAGCAGAACAAAATGCAGATAGTGTTATTGTTACCGATGATAACCCCCGTACTGAAGATCCCAAAGGAATTATGAGTGATATTACAGCAGGATTTACACAACCAGAAAATATATTGATTGAGCATAATCGTGCTAAAGCGATTCGCAATGCAATATCACAAGCCAAAGCGGGTGATGTGGTATTGATTGCAGGAAAAGGGCATGAGCAAGTACAGATTTTTGCTCATAAAAGCGAACTTTTTGATGATCGACAGCAGGTGGTAGAAGCATTGCAGGAGTTGACACTATGACGTGGCTAGGGCTTGAGGAAATAGCGAAGATGTCGGAGGGGGTGTTGCACGGCGAAAACCGATCTATAAATTCAGTCTCTACTGATTCTAGAACAGTGCAAAAAGATCAATTGTTTATTGCCTTAGTGGGTGAAAACTTTGATGCTCATGATTTTATTGCTTCAATAACAAATAAAGCGGCAGCCGTTTTTGTGCATAAAAAAATGGACTGCGACATTCCACAAATTATTGTAGAAGACACTTTGAAAGGTCTTGGTCTGTTCGCGGCTGCTTGGCGTAAGCAATTTAAAAAACCTCTGATTGGCTTAACAGGTAGCAATGGAAAAACGACAGTAAAAGAAATGCTCGCTGCTATTTTTTCGACTAAGGGCAATGTAATGGCGACTTTTGGTAATCTCAATAATGATATTGGTATGCCTCTGACGCTTTTAAGATTACGCGATAATATGGATTATGCCGTTATCGAAATGGGAGCCAATCATTTTAATGAAATTGATTATTTAACTCATATTGCTAAGCCTGATGTGGCACTTTTAAATAATGCAGGAACCGCACATTTAGAAGGTTTTGGTGATGTAAAAGGTGTTTCGCGTGCTAAAGCAGAGATTTTTAAGGGTTTAAGTAAAAAAGGTATCGCAATTATCAATAGAGATGATCAATACGCTGATTATTGGTTGTCTTGTAATAAAGATAGAAAAAGCATTACCTTTGGTTTTAGTGATCAAGCCAATCTAAAAGGTGAATTGAACTGTGATGGTTTATTAGTTCAAGTTGGAGATCAACAAAAACTAATTAAATTAGCATTGCTTGGGCATCACAATGCAATGAATGCATTAGCGGCAAGTGCAGCCGCAATTGCTGTAGGGCTAGATTTGAGTGCTATTAAGCAAGGATTGGAAAGTTTGCAGGCGGTGAGAGGGCGACTTGCGCCTGTGAAAGGCATCGATGGGGTTCGGATTATTGACGATACTTATAATGCTAATCCTAGTTCAACTCGTGCTGCTATCGATGTTTTAGCAGATCAAAAAAAGAGCAAACGCATCTTAGTGCTCGGTGATATGGGGGAATTAGGTGACAACACCGCTCAGTTACATGCTGATATTGGTCTATACGCAAAGGCAAAAGGAATTGAAGCACTTTATTGTCTTGGTAATAACAGCAAACAAGCCTGTGAAAAATTTGCTGAAAATGGGTTTGCTTTTGATGCCATTGAGCCGTTATTAGTTGCTTTACAGCAGAGAATAAAGCAAATACAAAAACAGCAACAACAAACAAAGGATAAGCAAAGCGTGACAGTATTGGTTAAAGGGTCTAGATCAATGAGAATGGAACGTGTGGTAGAGGCATTAAGTCAGCCACAAGAAGGAGTAAATTATACTCATAATGGGGAAAATGTTGTGGAGACTGGACTATGTTAGTAGCACTTGCGGAATGGTTATCAGAATCTTATAGCTTTTTTAATGTTTTTCAGTATATTACTCTGCGTTCAATTATGGCTGTGCTAACGGCATTAGGAATTTCCTTGGTGTTAGCCCCTTTAATGAT
The DNA here is from genome assembly GCA_027008665.1 of Thiotrichaceae bacterium. Lineage (GTDB taxonomy): Bacteria > Pseudomonadota > Gammaproteobacteria > Thiotrichales > Thiotrichaceae > JAGLBW01. Next base: position 20,319 of record JALVEA010000180.1, read on the forward strand.
ACGTCGTTTGACAGAATTAAAGATTGGACAAAGTATTCGTGACGATGGACCGCAATCTCACTTAGTGAAGGCAGGGACTCCAACAATGGGAGGAGCATTAATTTTACTCGCTATTGCAGTGTCCACTTTACTCTGGGGAGATTTAAGCAATCATTATATATGGATTGTTTTATTTGTGACCCTAGGTTCAGGTTTAGTGGGTGGAATTGATGATTATATAAAATTGAAATATGGTAATAGCAAAGGACTATCAGCCAAAATAAAATATTTGAGCTTGTCACTGATTGCATTTATTGCAGCAACGATATTGTTTATTACCGCCAATAGCAATATAGAAACAACACTTTACTTCCCCGTCTTTAAAGATTGGTTTTGGGATATGGGATGGCTATTTATTCCATGGACTTATTTGGTCATTGTTGGGAGTAGTAATGCGGTCAATTTGACAGATGGGCTTGATGGTTTAGCGATTATGCCAACTATTATGGTAGCGGCAGCTCTTGGTGTTTTTGCCTATTTAACAGGTAATATAGTTTTTGCGGGTTATTTAGGGATTCCCTATGTGCATAATGTGGGTGAAATTACCATCTTTTGTGGCACTATTTTTGGTGCAGGATTAGGCTTTTTATGGTTTAACAGTTATCCCGCACAGGTTTTTATGGGTGATGTTGGCGCATTGGCATTAGGTGCGGCATTAGGTGTTATTGCGGTTGTGGTGCGTCAAGAAATTGTATTAGCGGTTATGGGCGGTGTTTTTGTAATGGAGGCAGTGTCGGTTATTTTACAGGTAGCTTCTTTCAAAGTGACAGGGCGACGTATTTTTAGAATGGCTCCCATACATCACCACTTTGAATTAAAAGGTTGGGCAGAGCCAAAAGTGATTGTTCGTTTTTGGATAATTACCATTGTATTAGTCTTGATTGGCTTGGCAACTTTGAAAGTACGTTAAATTTTATTATATTTAGAATTGCAATATAGACTATAAATGAATGAGGTAACTAAAAAGCAAATAACAACATGGGATACTTTGGTTGTTGGTTTAGGGGCAACTGGGTTATCTGTAGTACGTTATTTAGCGGATCAACAACAGAATTTTGCAGTGACGGATAGTCGAACCTCGCCACCTAAAAAAGAGGTGTTGATTAATGATTACCCTCATATACCTTATTATTTTGGTTGTTTTGATGCGAGCGTATTTTTACAAGCGAAGCAATTGATTGTAAACCCTGGTATTGCTGTTGCCACGAAAGAAATTCAGCGGGCAAAAGAAAAGGGTGCTGAAATAATTGGTGATATAGAATTATTTATACATGAAGCAAAAGAACCTGTGATCGCAATAACAGGTTCTAATGGTAAAACAACCGTTACCACATTATTGCAATTGATGGCAAAAAAATCACAGATTGTAGCACAAACAGGTGGCAATATTGGCATACCCGCGCTGGATTTATTGATTGCGGACAATGCAAAAGAAACAGAGTTGTATATTTTAGAGCTATCTAGTTTTCAATTAGAAACAACTCCTTCGCTAAAGGCAAAAGTAGCGGTTGTTCTTAATATTAGTGAAGACCATTTAGATCGCTACGAGGATATGGAGCATTACATAGCAACAAAAGGGTTGATTTATAATAACTGCGAATATTGCGTCGTTAATCGTGATGACCCTGTTGCACAGGCGTTAGCAAAAGGCAAAGAAAGTCTATCCTTTGGTTTGGATGAGCCAAGCGAAGGTCATTATGGTTTACGTCAAAAAGAGAATAAAACATGGCTGGTCAAAGGTGATCAGTATTTATTACCCATTGATAGGATGAAATTGGCAGGAAAGCACAATCAGGCAAATGCATTAGCAGCCCTAGCAATGGGTGAGATTGCAGGTTTAAAGCAATCCGCTATGCTGGAGGTATTGACAGAATATGCAGGCATGGAGCACCGTACCCAGTGGATCGCCAAAATAGCGGGTGTAGATTGGTATAATGATTCAAAAGGAACTAATGTGGGGGCAACCTTAGCTGCACTTGAGGGGCTAGATGGATTCATAGTATTAATTTTAGGAGGTCAAGGAAAAGATGCCGATTTTTCACCATTAAAGGAGGTTATAAAGAATAATGCGCGAGCGGTGGTATTAATAGGTCAAGATGCTGATTTAATTTCCGCTGTCTTAGAAGGTGTTGTACCTGAGCTCAATGCAACCAGTATGGCAGATGCTGTAGAACTAGCTGCAACATTGGCAAAAAAAGGTGATAAGGTTTTGTTATCTCCTGCTTGTGCAAGCTTTGATATGTTTGCTAACTATCAAGCGCGTGGTAATGAGTTTATTGATTGTGTTAATCGCTATCAACAGCAACAGCAACAGGAGGAGTTATGTCAATAATGCAACAGTTATCAAAATGTAATCCTCTAATGAGTTTCCAGCCGAGTTGGGAGCGTTATGTTGACCGTGAACTTTTAATAGCATTATTTGTACTGATTGGATTGGGCTTTGTCGTGATGGTGTCAGCCTCTGTTGCTGTGGCTGAAAAAAATTATGGTGATGCCTATTATTTTTTAAATAGGCAATCTGTTTTTTTGCTATTAGGAAGTGTTGCTGGGTTTGCTATTTATCAAGTGAAAATTTTATTTTGGCAAAATTTAGGTGCTAGATTATTACCGATTATTGTCTTTTTACTTATTCTAGTATTAATTCCAGGCATTGGCAAAGAAGTCAATGGTAGTTATCGATGGTTTAGTTTTGCAGGTTTTAGTTTTCAAATTTCAGAATTTGCCAAACTAGGGATAATTGTCTATATGTCAGGTTATTTACTACGACATGGAAAAAATCTAGCGCAATCAGTTTCTTGGTTGCCATTGATCGTACCATTGGTGGTGTTAGCGTTAGTCGATGTTTTGTTAATGCTGGAGCCTGATTTTGGTAGTACCGTTGTGGTGACAACAACCGTTATTGCCATGTTATTTTTAGGCGGAGTGAAATTCTCACGCATAGCAGTGTTAATGGCTGTCATGGTTGTTATGGCAATACCTTTAGTCATGATGGGTTATCGTGGTGCGAGAATTGCTGCTTATTTTGATCCTTGGGCAAATGCTTCAGGGAAGGCCTATCAAACGGTTCATGCACTGATGGCAGTGGGTGATGGCGGTTGGTTTGGTGCAGGTTTAGGTGGAGGAGTACAAAAATTATTTTATTTACCCGAAGCACATAATGATTTTGTTTTTGCTGTGTTGGCAGAAGAATTTGGTTTTGTAGGTATTATTTTTACATTATTTCTGTTTGCTTGGGTAGTACAACGCGCCTTTGTGATTGGATTTAATGCCGATAAAGTTAAATTGCATTTTGCAGCCTATATTGCTTATGGAATTGGTTTTTGGATTGGTTTTCAGTCCTTATTCCATATGGGGGTGAATTTAGCCTTATTACCACCAAAAGGATTGACTCTACCGCTAATTAGTTATGGTGGTAGTAGTATTCTTGTCACCTTGATTGCGATGGCATTTTTAATGCGTGTGCATCGTGATACACAAATAGCATTATTTGGCTTATCAGCAAGAGAACTTGTGAAGCAGAAAAAGCGCAAAGTCTCCGTAAAAAGAAAAGTGAGCAAACGTACTCCTGTAAAAAAGACGGTAAAAAAACGTCGTAGTGCAGTAACACGGAAGAAAAAATAATTAACCCTTTCTAAAGAATGTAGTAAATAAATTGGAAAAGAGAAAATATGTTAGATAAGCGACCTATATTAGTGACGGCAGGAGGAACCGGTGGACATGTCTATCCCGGTCTAGCTGTGGCGCGCGCGCTTATTGAGCAAAATATTCCTGTTATTTGGATGGGAACGCATAAAGGTCTAGAAGCACGAGTGATTCCTGCAGCGGGGATTGAAATGGCATGGTTGGATGTCAACGGTCTGCGTGGCAAAGGACTGACAGCTTTGTTGGTTGCACCTATAAATCTAGTCAGAGCATTATTTCAATCGATAAAAATTATGCGTCGGTATCGTCCTGTCGCGGTATTAGGAATGGGGGGCTTTGTTGCAGGCCCAGGTGGTTTAGTGGCTTCTCTAATGGGAATACCCGTTGTCATTCATGAGCAAAATGCAGTCGCAGGTTTAACTAATAAACTATTGAGTCGTTTTAGTAAAAAAATATTAGAAGGCTTTCCACAAACCTTTAGCAATTATTTTGGATCAGCAAAGCAAAGCAAAATCATTGCAGTGGGTAATCCAGTCAGAAAAGATATTAGCGCAATAGTCTCCCCTGAAAAACGGCTAACAGGGCGAAAAGGTACAAGCAGATTATTAATTATTGGTGGAAGCCTTGGAGCGCAGGCGCTGAATGAAACAGTACCACAAGCCTTAGCAGTATTGGATAAAAAGAGTCGCCCTATCGTGCGTCATCAAGCAGGAAAAGGGAAAGATGAAACAACACATGCAGATTATAAAGCAATGGGTGTTGATGCCACTGTTACCCCCTTTATTGAAGATATGGCCGAGGCGTATGAATGGGCTGATTTGATTATCTGTCGTGCAGGAGCATTAACCATTGCTGAAGTCGCGGCAGCAGGTTTGGCTTCTATTTTAGTGCCTTACCCTTATGCAGTGGACGACCATCAAAGTGCAAATGCTGCTTATTTAGCAGATAACGATGCTGCTATTTTAATGTCGCAAACAGAATTTACTAAGCAGTCAGCAAGCGAAATATTACAGTCTTTGCTAAACGATAGAGAAAAACTATTAACTATGAGTATGAAAGCCAGAGCATTAGCAAAACCAACCGCTACCGCCGAAGTTGCTGCCATTTGTGCACAATTGGCAACTTATGCGTTTGATAAAGATTTTGCTACCCAAAAGAGCGGGGAGAAAAAGACATGAGGGCAAAAACAGATCTAGCCCGACAACGCATTAAACATGTCCATTTTGTTGGTATTGGTGGTGCAGGTATGGGGGGAATTGCTGAGGTTATTGCTAATATTGGTTTTTCTGTGAGTGGTTCAGATATTGCCGAAAATTCAATGACCCAACGTCTGTCGAGTATTGGTATTAGCGTTTACAAAGGGCATCAGGAAAAAAACATTCAAGGTGCGAATGTGGTTGTTGTATCTTCTGCGATTGATGAGATTAATCCTGAGATTATAGCAGCACGCGAAAATAATATTCCCGTTGTGCCACGTGCAGAAATGTTAGCTGAAATCATGCGTTTTAGTAATGGCATTGCTGTTGCAGGGACGCATGGCAAAACAACCACAACCAGTTTAGTGACCAGTCTACTCGCTGAGGCGGGTTTAGATCCTACCTTTGTAATAGGGGGGAAACTCAATAGTAGTGCCTGTAATTCAAAATTAGGCACAGGTGAGTATCTCGTTGCAGAGGCCGATGAAAGTGATGCTTCTTTTTTATTGCTAAAGCCGATGATTTCCATTGTGACTAATATCGATGCAGATCATTTATCAACCTATGAGGGTGATTTTGAAAAACTAAAAACCACCTTTGTTGAGTTTCTACATCATCTACCCTTTTATGGTTTGGCTATTTTATGCGTTGATGATGAGCATGTCTGTGATATTTTACCAAAAGTAACACGCACTATTGTTAGTTATGGGATTCATTATCCAGCTGATATTAGAGCAATGGATCTTCAGTATGATGCAACTCGAAGTTATTTTACCGTATTGCGTGAAGGCAAAAATAGCTTAGATATTACCTTAAATATGCCGGGTGAGCATAATGTGCAAAATGCACTCGCTGCCATTGCAGTGGCAACAGAAATAGGTTTGACTGATGAAGCAATTGTCAATGGCTTAAAGAAATTTCAAGGTGTAGGGCGACGTTTTGAATTTCATGGTGATATACAAACCTCACAAGGCTTGGTGACTTTGGTGGATGATTATGGTCATCATCCAACCGAAATGAAAGCGACTATGCAAGCAGTACGAACCGCATGGCCAGAACGTCGTCTGGTGGTTTTGTTCCAGCCACATCGTTTTACTCGCACACGAGATTTATTTGAAGATTTTTCAATGGTTTTATCAGAGCCTGATGTATTGTTATTAATGGATGTCTATGCCGCATCAGAGCAACCTATAGCAGGTGCAGATGGACGATCATTAGCACGTTCTATTCGCAATCGAGGGCAAGTGAGTCCCGTTTTTATTAAAACGGAAGAGGATGTTGATGCTATGTTATTGAGTCAGTTAAAAGATGGAGACATCTTATTAACTTTGGGAGCAGGAAATATTGGAACTATTTCTGCTAGTCTTCCTAAGCGATTATCAGCACAGCGGGGATTATTATGATAGAGCAACATTTTGGAAAAGTGGCGGTTTTAATGGGGGGCTGGGCTGCTGAAAGAGAAGTATCTCTTGATAGTGGGACTGCGGTCCTTGAGGCATTACAAGTGCAAGATATTGACGCACATGCCGTTGATGCTGATCGAAATATGCTCGAAACGTTAAAAAAAGGGAAATTTGATCGCGTTTTCAATATGATGCATGGTCGTGGTGGTGAAGATGGAGATATTCAAGGTGCATTGAATATTTTGCAAATCCCTTATACTGGCTGTGGTGTTATGGCATCCGCTATTAGCATGAATAAGCTAATGACAAAGCGAGTTTGGTTAGGTGCTAACTTGCCAACGCCTGCTTATGAGGTGTTGACAGCAGATACCGATTTTATAGCCGTTGCTAATGAACTGGGTTTGCCGATTATAGTTAAACCTGCCAATGAAGGTTCTAGTATTGGCATGACAAAGGTGGAACGAGTAGATGAATTAAAAACAGCCTATGAATATGCCGCTAAATATGATTTATTAGTCCTTGCCGAACAATGGGTAAATGGTGATGAGTACACGATTGCCTTATTAGGTGAAGACATATTGCCAGTGATTCGATTAGAGGTACAAAGTGATTTTTATGATTATGAAGCGAAATATAAGTCTGATCAGACAAAATATTATTGTCCCTGTGGTTTGGAAGACAAAGAGGAAAAAGAATTACAAGCATTAGCAAAACTTGCTTTTCAAGCAGTGGCAGTCAATGGCTGGGGGCGTGTTGATGTAATACGTGATCAAAAAGGCAAGTTTTGTTTAATTGAAGTTAATGCAGTACCTGGAATGACCGATCATTCTTTAGTGCCAATGGCTGCTAAGGCAGCAGGGATTAGTTTTGAGCAGTTAGTCTTGCGTATTTTAGAGACTTCTCTTTGATTTTTAAGTTTGTTAATAATAAGGAGGGCTGGTGAAAAAAAAGAAAGCACAAGTGACAAGAAGAGGCTTGACTAAAAAGAAAGCACAAGTAACAAGAAGAGGTTCGGCTAAAAAAAAGATAGTTAAAGGGGGATCTTTAGCTAAAAAGCTCAATCTTCCCAATATAAATTGGAAAGTCATTAGCTTATTATCTTTGCTTGTTTTTCCCTTTTTAATGGTGACAATGGTACGTCATTGGATAGAAAAACCAGAAAATTTAATGATTAAGTCAGTAGAAATAAAAGGAAATTTAAAGTATTTAGATAGATTAGAGTTACAACCCATTATTGAACCTTTTGTGAAAACAAATTTGTATTTACTGGATAAAGAAAATTTAGAAAATGAAATAGAGTTTAATCATTGGGTGTATTCTGCTTCATTGACCAGTATGTGGCCTGATAAGTTAGTGATCAAAATACATGAGCAACAACCCATTGCTTTTTGGGGTAATGAAGGCATGATTAATGAGTTTGGTGAGGTGATTGATGTGGATTTACCTCAGCAGAGAAATAAATTACCGATGCTATACAGCCCTTTTGATAAAGGACGTGAAATGGTAGAAAGTTATGTAAAAATTCGTCAATGGATGAAAAATTTTCCTGTTGATATTGTAAAGTTTACAGAGGATAAACGGGGTTCTTGGTTGTTGACATTAGCCAATGGCATTAAAGTAAAGGTAGGCCGACAAGAACATGAGCGTCGTTTACGACGTTTTATTGTTGGCTATAGTAATAGATTAGTTGGACAGGTGAAAAAAATAGATACCGTGGATCTACGGTATACCAATGGTTTTGCTGTAAAATGGATATAGTTGACGTTGTTTTATAGATATTATTAGCGCTAAAAAAATTAAAGGAAAGGAAAAAATGTCAGAGAATGAAGATACAGACATGATTGTTGCCCTTGATATTGGAACATCAAAGGTAGTGGCGCTGATTGGAGAAATATCCAGCGAGGGTCGTTTGGATATTGTTGGGATTGGTAAATACCCTGCGCGAGGAATGAAAAAGGGAGTAGTGGTTAATATCGAGTCAACTATTGAGTCAATCCAACATGCGGTAGAAGAAGCTGAATTAATGGCAGGAGTCAATATCAACTCGGTTTATGCTGGTATTGCAGGGAGTCATATTCATAGCCTCAATTCGCACGGTATTGTAGCGATTAAAGATCGTGAAGTGAGCGAAGCGGATATGGATCGAGTCTTAGATGCAGCAAGAGCAGTAGCAATTCCTGCAGATCAGCGTATTCTACACGTATTACCACAAGATTTTGTGATTGATAATCAAGAAGGTATACGTGATCCTGTGGGTATGGCGGGCGTTCGCTTAGAAGCGAGAGTACATCTAGTGACAGGCGCCCAAAGTGCAGCCCAAAATATCGTTAAATGTGTAGAGCGTTGCGGTCTGGATGTTGATGATATTATTTTAGAACAAGTCGCTTCAAGTTTTGCTGTTTTGCAAGATGATGAAAAAGAGTTAGGGGTCTGTATGGTCGATATTGGTGGTGGAACCAGCGATATTGCTATCTACCTTAATGGAGCAATTCAGCATACGGCTGTGATTCCAATAGCAGGTGATCAAGTAACCAATGATATTGCGGTTGCTGTTCGTACTCCCACCCCCTTTGCGGAGAAATTAAAAATAAATCATGGTTATGCATTGCGACAATTAGCACCAGAGGATGAAGTGATAGAAGTGCCAGGAGTGGGTGAACGAGAGCCTCGTGGTTTGTCAGCACAGACATTGGCATCTGTTATTGAACCACGTTATGAAGAATTGTTTTCACTCATTTTAGCCGAAATCAGACGTAGTGGATTTGAAGATAGAATTGGTGCAGGTATTGTATTAACAGGAGGCTCCTCAAAAATAAAAGGAGCGGTTGATTTAGCAGAAGAAATATTTCATATGCCCGTGCGGATAGGCATGCCTTGTAATATTGGTGGTTTAAAAGGTGAAGTGACTAATCCATTGCATTCAACAGGTGTTGGTTTGTTGATATACGGTGTAGGACAACAAGCTCAAGGAGGGCGACGTAGCGCTTATGAATCACGGGTCAGCAACGAGAATTTATGGGAAAGGTTGAAAAATTGGTTTAATGGAAACTTATAGAAATAAATGATGTGATAAGGATTATAAGGTTTTTTGAATAATCAGATAATAGCTTAATAATTAATCTTTAATGCTTTTTGGTATAAAAAACAACCAATATATGAATTTTGCTTAAAAATAGTACAATTGTTTGAAAACATTTCACTATTATTAGTTAGTTTTATTTGGTAAATTAATAAAATAAATTTGTGCGTAATTTATCTTTACTATAATTGATATTTTTTCTCAAAAAACCATTAAGAGTAGCTTGATTATTCACCTTAAAAAAGACCGTTAGTTTTCCCCCTGAAACTAATAGGTAGTAAGAATGCGTGGGTTGATTGTATCGATCATATATTCATGGGATCGAAAACGTAGAATAATATTTAGGAGAAAAGGCATGTTTGAATTGATAGATACGGAGTCTAAAAACGCCATAATTAAGGTGATAGGCGTCGGTGGTGGTGGTGGAAATGCAGTACAGAATATGGTTGATTGCGGCATTGAAGGTGTTGAATTTATTTGTGCAAATACAGATGCACAGGCATTAGAAGGTTCTGGTGTCAGCACACTATTACAACTCGGTAATTCACTAACAAAAGGATTAGGTGCAGGTGCAGACCCTGGTATTGGTCGTGAAGCGGCATTAGAAGATAGAGAGCGGATTAAGGAATTAATTACTGGTACTGATATGTTATTTATCACAGCTGGTATGGGTGGTGGCACAGGAACAGGTGCAGCCCCAGTCGTTGCTGAAATGGCAAAGGAATTAGGTATTCTTACCGTTGCGGTAGTGACTAAACCATTCCTATTTGAAGGTCCAAAACGGATGTCGGTAGCTGATGCTGGTATTCGTGAATTAGGACAATATGTTGATTCCTTAATTACCATTCCGAATGCGAAGTTATTAACTGCACTTGGTAAAAGCGTCACCTTACTCGATGCTTTTAAAGCAGCTAATGATGTTTTATTAGGTGCTGTACAAGGTATTTCAGAATTAATTACTCGTCCTGGTTTAATTAATGTTGACTTTGCAGATGTACGCACGGTTATGAACGGAATGGGTGTCTCAATGATGGGACAAGGTTCAGCCTCAGGCGAAGAACGAGCAACCAAGGCAGCACAAGATGCTATTGCTAGCCCACTATTAGATGATGTTAATTTAAAAGGTGCTCAAGGTATTTTGGTTAATATCACTGCTGGATTGGATATGGGCATTATGGAATTTGAAGAGGTTGGTGCGGCTATTCGTGACTTTGCTTCAGATGAAGCGATTGTGGTGGTTGGAACGGTTATTGATCCAGAAATGAGTGATGAAATTCGTGTCACCTTAGTGGCTACAGGACTTGATCGTTTAACTGAATTAAAAGCAGTCCCAACACCACCAGAGGAAAAGAAAAAAGCATCTGTTAGCACTTTACGCCCCGTTGAGCTAGAAAAAGTAGCGGTAGGAGATGGTCGTACACCTGGTTATAATGATCGCAGTTCTTCAAATACAAGTAGCACGAGTAGTAGTAATGCTGGCGAAAATTATCTTGATATACCTGCTTTTTTGAGAAATCAGGCGGATTAAAAAACGCTAAAAAAGTTTAAAATCAAACATGCCAAGCCATAACGGGCTAAGACTTAACCCGTTGTGGCTTTTTTATATTTAAAAAATAATAAGGCTACTTTAAGGAATAAAAGGGATGAAAATTGCAATAGCTGGAACGGGTTATGTAGGTCTTTCAAATGCAGTTTTATTAGCGCAGCATAATGAAGTCATTGCGTTGGATATTATTGAAGAAAAAATAGCAATGCTAAATGATAAGCAATCACCGATTGTTGATGCTGAAATTGAAGATTTTCTGCAAAATAAAGTACTCGATTTTAAAGCAACCTTAAACAAAGAAGAAGCGTATCAAGGGGCTGACTTTATTATTATTGCAACACCTACTGACTATGATACAGAAACTAATTATTTCAATACCCGATCAGTCGAATCCGTTATTGATGATGTACTACAAATCAATCCTAATGCTGTCATGATTTTGAAGTCAACCGTTCCTGTAGGTTATACAAAACGTCTTAAAGAACAACGAGGTATTGATAATATTATTTTCTCACCCGAGTTTTTAAGAGAAGGAAAAGCACTTTATGATAATCTTTATCCATCGCGCATTATTGTGGGCGAGCAATCAGAGCGAGCGAAACAGTTTGCCCATTTGCTTGAGCAAGGTGCTAATAAAAAAAATATAGATATACT
>JALVEA010000181.1 GCA_027008665.1 Thiotrichaceae bacterium
ACCAATGAAAGTCATGCAGACTCTTGGGGCTGATATTATGCGTTTATGGATTTCATCGGCTGATTATACACGTGAAATTACCGCATCGGATGAGATTCTAAAACGAGCCGCGGATGCTTATCGACGTATTCGTAATACAGCACGTTATTTACTTTCAAATATTAATGATTTTAATCCAGAAACGGATCTTGTTGCCCCTGAAAATATGTTGACCTTAGATCGCTGGGCAGTGGCTCAGGCAGCTCAAGCACAGGCTAATATCATAACCGCCTATGAGGAGATGCAATTTCATTTGGTCTATCAAGAGATGTTGCATTTTTGTTCTATTCAAATGGGTAGTCTGTATTTAGATATTACCAAAGATCGCCAATACACCATGCAAGCGGATTCTATGCCAAGACGTTCTGCACAAACCGCCTCTTATCATATTTTAGGTGCATTGATTCGTTGGATGACTCCTATTCTTAGTTTTACCGCTGAAGAATTATGGAAAAAAATGCCCTCAGAAACGGTTGAATTTGCCATTTTAAGTCAATGGTATCAAGGTCTATTTGAATTAGATGCTAATGAAGCCATTAGCGAAGCCGATTGGCAGATTATCTTTGCTGTCCGCGAAGCATCGGGCAAATTATTAGAAACATTGCGTAAAGATAAAAGCATTGGTTCATCATTAAATGCAGAGATTTTAGTGCATTGTTCTGGCAAGACTTTTGAGGCATTAAATAAACTAGGGGATGAATTACGCTTTGTACTAATGACCTCTGCGACCTTAGTGCAACAGGCAGATTCGCAACCAGAAGGCAGTGTAAAAGCGGAAGGTTTGGAGAATGTTTGGCTACAGGCAATGGCATCACCGCATAAAAAATGCGTTCGTTGTTGGCATCATCGAGAGGATATAAGTCAGCATCATAAGCATCCTGAACTTTGCGGACGTTGCGTTGAGAATGTAGATGGTTCAGGTGAGGAACGTCAACATGCTTAAATGGGTATGGTTATCAGGGGGCATTATTTTTCTGGATCAACTGACTAAATGGATGATCAATGCCAATTTTGAATTATATGAAAAATTACCCATTATTCCCCATCTTAACCTTACGCTCTCTTATAATAGAGGGGCAGCATTTGGTTTCCTTAATGATCAAGGCGGTTGGCAACAAATTTTCTTTACAGTCCTCGCCTTTGCTGTAAGTGGCTATATTCTCTATTGGTTGAAAAAGCTAAAAGAAGAAGAGTTGTGGACAGCGATTGGACTAGCAATGGTCTTAGGCGGTGCCATCGGCAATTTAATTGACCGCGTACTACAGGGAAAAGTCACCGATTTTATTGATTTTTATATTGATTGGGACGTGTTCTTTTTAAGCAATGGTCATTTTGCTACCTTTAATGTCGCCGATATTGCGATTACCATGGGTGCAGGCTTACTGGTTATTATGAGTTTATTTACAAAAGATGAAGCGTAATCCTTTATCTATTTGATTCAACTACGTCATTGCGAAGAGCTTTGTAGGGTGGATAAGCGATAGCGCATCCACCAAAATTAACCTATTGCGATGGATGCGTTGCACTTATCCACCCTACAGTTTTAATTGGTTTAAAGAGATCATTATTTTTATGCGACTGATTGCTACTGGCGTTTTTTTAGGTACTTTTTCGCTACAGTTTCTCTCTTCTTTACCAAGCAATTTTATTTTATTTTCTCTGCTGCTTATTGCACTGTTTGTTTTCTTTTTAGCCTTTCGTGTTAAATATCTGCATGATTCTATTTACGCTTCAACGATAAAATTCCTTTCTGTCTTTTTTATCAGTATTCTTTTGAGTTTTTCTTATGCTTCACTGACAGCAAAGTCGATTATTGATAGTCGTTTAGAAACGGCATTAGAGGGAGAAGATTTAATAGTCGAAGGCATTATTGCCAATATTCCACAGCATCAACAGGATCGTTGGCGTTTTTATCTGGATGTGCAACGAGTAAAATTATTAGGGCAGGATGATGCTGATATTAAGAGAGTGATAAAATTAAAAGGTAAGATTAAACTGAGTTGGTATCATCAAAAAAAAATACCACAAAAAATGATTCATGCAGGTCAAAAATGGCGTTTTCAAGTCCGTTTAAAACAGCCAAATGGCTTTCTCAACCAAGGAGGGCTTGATTATGAGAAATGGCTTTTTACCCATAGGATTAAAGCAACGGGTTATATTCGACACTCTGTTGAGAATCGTTTATTAGCACCTGCTGTTTGGACTTCAATTGATTATCAACGCCAACAATTATCCACAAAAATCAAACAATCTTTAGAAAGTCATGGAGTGCATAAAGATAGCGAGGCAACGGCCATTATCTTAGCACTTGGAGTTGCTAATCGTAATGGTATTAGCCCTCAACAATGGCGATTATTTCAACAGACTGGAACCAGTCATCTAATTGCTATTTCAGGTCTGCACATCGGTGTTATTGCAGGCTTTGGTTATTTGTTAATCGCTGTTATTTGGTGGCTTTTTCCCTCGCTTTATCAACAAATTCCCGTGCGTATTGCGGGTGTTTTTCTAGCGATTGCTTTAGCTAGTTTATACGCCATATTAGCGGGTTTTACCCTACCGACTCAGCGTAGCCTTATTATGGTGATCGGCATTGTGATTGCGTTAGTACAACGTCAACAGGTGCGAAGCGTTAGTATTCTTTCTTTTGCTATTATTTTGGTTTTATTTATCGACCCTCTAGCACCGCTTGGTGCTAGTTTTTGGCTCTCTTTTACAGCAGTGATTTTGATTTTACTCTATGGTAATAAACAGCTTAGAAAACCACGTTTATCACTTCTTTGGCTACAGTTGATACTCTCCTTTGCTATGTTTCCATTGACTATTTTCTTCTTTGGTAGCGCCTCCTTTATTTCACCAGTGGCGAATTTAATCGCTATTCCTTGGGTTACATTGATTATTGTTCCGCTTATTTTATTAGCTATGTTATTGTTTCTCATTGCACCTGCATTGAGTGCTTATTTATTAGAATTTGTCTCCTTCAATATCGAATACCTAAGCCATCTGTTGCAATGGTTGGACAGTTTTCCCCTTACAACCCTTAATTTTCACGCTTTACCGACCTCTTTATTGCTAGTGATGATGTTGAGTTTATTATTCTTGCTTTTACCCAAAGGCTTTCCTGCAAAATGGTTGGGCTTTTTATTATTAATCCCTGTTTTTAGCTATCAGCCACAACAAGTAGCGCAAGGAGAATTTAAATACAGTTTATTAGATGTCGGGCAGGGATTAGCCTCGTTAATAGAAACCGAACATCACCGCTTACTTTA
>JALVEA010000182.1 GCA_027008665.1 Thiotrichaceae bacterium
TATGATGAAGAAGTCTCTAAAGACATCGTTCATGCGTGGAAAGCAGGTCCTCAAACCGTTACTTTACGCAAGCAATTAACGGATATGAAAGACGGCGGTACATTTGTTATTGTTCCACCACCAAATCCTTTCCGTTGTCCTCCAGGACCTTATGAGCGTGCTAGTCAAGTTGCTGATTATTTCAAGCGTGAAAAACCAAAGTCAAAAATCATTATTTTGGATGCTAAACCTAAGTTCTCTAAGCAAGGTCTATTTATCCAAGGCTGGGAAAAGCTTTATGGCTATGGCACTGATAACTCTATGATCGAATGGCGTCCAGGTCCAGATGCAACCGTGAACAAACTTGATGCTAAGGCGATGACAGTTCACAATGAATTTGATGATGTTAAAGCGGATGTTTTAAATATTATCCCTGCACAAAAAGCAGGTGAGATTGCAAAAACAGCAGGTCTTACCAATGATAAAGGTTGGTGTCCTATTGCATTGGATACTTTTGAGTCTACAATTCATAAGAATATCCATGTTATCGGTGATGCATCGATTGCTAAAGGAATGCCTAAGTCAGGTTATGCCGCTAACTCTGAAGCAAAAGTTTGTGCAGCTGCGGTTGTAGCAGCATTAAATGATACAGAAATGGGTTCACCCTCTTATGTTAATACTTGTTACTCAGTGGTTGGTAAAGAGTATGGTATTTCTGTTGCAGCGGTTTACAAGCTTGCAGAAGATAAGTCTAAAATCATCAAAGTATCAGGCGGTTTAACACCTAAAGATGCAAGTGCCCAAATGCATAAACGTGAAGTTGGCTATGCACATAGTTGGTTCAATAATATCACTGATGATATTTTTGGTTAATCAACGTTCTCTTAAGGGGTTTGAGCTTTTACGCTTAAATTCTTAGTAAGGTTGCAAAAAGGCGAGGTTTTCCTCGCCTTTTTTTGTGAGAAGCTACTGACTACTTCCTTAAATAAATAGCTGGAAATTTAAAGTAAACGCTTTAGAATGGCGGCACATTAAATTTTATGACTATAAAACAAAAGGAAACGATAAAATGAAATTAATCCTATTAGGCGCACCAGGCGCAGGTAAAGGCACCGTTGCTAAATTATTAACTAAAATTGATGGTTCAGTACAGATTTCAACAGGTGATATTTTACGTGGTGCAGTGACCGCAGGAACAGATTTAGGTAAAGAAGCAAAAGGCTATATGGATGCGGGAGACTTAGTGCCTGATGAGCTAATCATGAACATTATGGGTGAGCGTCTACTTGAAGATGATTGTAAAAATGGTTTCCTTCTTGATGGTTTTCCACGCACTATCCCACAAGCGGATGCATTGAAAGAACTATTAGTAAAGTTAGATATTACGCTAGATATGGCGGTGAACCTTGATGTGCCTCGTGATGTAATTATGGATCGTCTAACAACACGTCGTACTTGTTCAAACAAAGACTGTCAAGCAATCTACAATGTTAAAAGTATGCCATCAAAAGTAGAAGGTATTTGTGATAAATGTGGTAGTGAAACCATTCAACGTGCTGATGAGACTGAAGAAGCGATTGGTAATCGTCTAGCGACTTATAATGAAAAAACAGCCCCATTGGTTGAATATTATCTTGGCGAAGGCTTACTGCTAAATGTTCAAGCAACCTCTAGCGATGTAGCGGTTGCAGAAGTGACTAAGCAATTGAATGTATAATTTTATGAATTTTTGATAAAAAAAGCCCAGTGTTTAGCTGGGCTTTTTTATAAAATTGGTGGCAAGAAAACCCCTCTGTCTTTAGCTGAGGGGATGAATTGCCACACTTAAATTAGTGAGTATTTTTCCGATAAATAATAAAGATTTACCCCAGAATACTCAAACTGGTAGATTCCCATCGTCAATGTTGTAAAAGCTTGTCTGTCTTAATGCACCGACCCGTTGAGGTCTTTTAACATTAAAAAGCAGAGCAACGGACTTGGGAGGCATCCGAGGGTGCTATAACTTAAACAACGTAGTAGAGCAAAAACCCTCTGACGATCTTTTGTCAGAGTCACAAACCTCTACTTAGACTAATCACCTATTCAGTCCGAAGACCTATCTTAAATCTCACGATTAAAGCCCCTCTGTCTTTAGCTGAGGGGTAGTTGACTATCCTGATTTCGCTAGATCGTTAGAGCAATGTAGAATCAAGATTATTACAGATACTTAGATATTAAATTTCTTAGGAATCGAGTGCTTTAGCCTCGTCTAGCGGGGCTAAAGCCACCGATTCCAGAAATTATTCATATGAAAGTCTATAGTATTATTTGTTAGAGCCTTAGTAGCTTAGGCTTCTTTATTTTTAGCCTCTTTAACCATTGTCTGAAGTTCACCTTTTTGATGCATTTCTAAAGTAATATCACAGCCACCGATTAGCTCTCCATTGATATAAACCTGTGGAAAGGTTGGCCAATTAGCAAATCGGGGTAAATTCTCGAAAATTTCAGGGTCAGTTAGTATATTGACATAAGCAAATTCCTCGCCACAGTCCATTAGTGCTTGTGCAGCACGGCTTGAGAAGCCGCATTGGGGGAGTTGTGGTGTGCCTTTCATAAAAATAATAACGGGGTTTTCATCAACTGCATTTTTAATTCTTTCCATTACGTCCATGGGATGTTCTCATTTTATTTGATTAATTAACTTTGCACGGGTGCTATCCAATTGTTATTAGATAGTTCTTGAGTATGGAGGTAGGATTTTATAACTCAAGGATTCGACTATTGGATTCAATAAATTCTTCTACTTATTGTCCCTTAATAAATATTTTTACACCATAAAGAAAAAAACCAGCAAAAACAATAAAACTCCATTGAGGAATGGTAAACCCTGCAAATTGCCATGCAATTTCAGCACAATCCCCCTCGCCTGCAAAAATTTTTTCAATAATCTCGTTCATGGGTAAAGTATTAATCCAATAATGTAATCCTTCACCACATTCGGGTGACTGGTCTTTAGGAAGGTTTTGTAACCATGCATGTCGTCCAGCGACGAAAAGCCCTGCAAGGCTAGCTGTTGCTAAAATTTGTCCATAAAGTCGTCGTACTAAACTATGTTTAGGATTATGTAAAAGACCAGTAAGGAAGATAGCAGAAAGCGTCATAATAACAACACGTTCTAATATGCAAAGTGGGCAGGTCTCAAGCATTAAAACGTATTCAAATAAAAAGGCGGTCGCTATAAAGATCAGGGTAATAATAAAAGCGATACTAAAGGAGGGACGAATGGACATTTATTATGGCTCTAGTATTTTATCAAGATAGGTTTTTAAAGAAAGTTTCAAATAATTAAGTGACCTAAATTAGAGGGTATTTTTGTTTCTGATAGTGTTATCTCAAGAGGTGTAAAGTTATTCTACGCAACGATTGAAATAGCACAAACAGGAGGTGAAATATAAGCAATTTAGATCACTTAATTACTTGGAAGTTCCTTAGGAGGGGAACACCTGATGAGGTTTTAAATTGAGAACCTCACCCAATACAGGATGTTCTAGTGTACAACTGTATGGATAACCCGTTGCTTTTCAAAATAGACCGTAAATCGAGCGTATTCCCAGCGTGTAATACGAGGCCATTTTTTAGTGACTTTTCCTTTTGACCAGCTAATACGTTTCGCTTTTCCATATCGACGCAATACTTTTTTCATACTGTTACCGCGTAAAGGAATATTGATAGTTTGAGCAACACCTAGCTGATTGCCAATCTTTGACACTTTTGCTTGCGTTATAAGAGGGACTAGTAAAATACTTGTGGTTAATAGTAAAGTTTGTATTTTCATTTTTATTTTCATTTTCATTTTCATTTCCAGTATTTTTGCTTATTTAAGTATGGGGGAATACTGTTGTGTCTAAATGAGTAGTGGTAAAAGATAGCTTGGCTGAGTAGCAAATAACGCCATTAAAGCATTGTAATAAACCTAATATATCTGGTTTTATTCCGCTATACTCGCAACCATGTTTAAACCGTTAGAATTATTTATAGGGCTACGTTACACACGCTCGAAACACGAAAACCATTATATTTCGTTTATATCTTTAGCATCTATGTTAGGCATCACCATCGGGGTGATTGTTCTGATAACCGTGCTATCGATTATGAATGGTTTCGAAAAAGAACTTCGTGAGCGTATCTTAGGAATGGTCGCCCATGTGACCGTAACTGGACCCGATGGACAGCTTCCCGATTGGGATTTACACCAACTCGCATTGCAAACAGAGGAGGGGGTTGCAGGGGCAGCCCCTTTTATAGAACAACAGGTGATGCTAAGTGCTAATAATGAAGTTCGCGGAGTGCAAATGCAGGGCATTCTTCCTGCCTATCAAAATCAAGTCAGTGATGTAGGTCGTCATGTCATTGATGGCGGGCTGGATAATTTAACCTCTCGTGGTTATGGCATTGCAATAGGCGTTGATCTAGCCACCGCATTGGGTGTTTTTGTGGGGGATAAAGTGACAGTGATTACTCCTAAAGCAAAAATTACTCCAGCAGGTGTGATCCCCCGTATGAAGCGCTTTACTGTAATGGCTGTTTATAAAATGAATATCCGTGATTATGATAGTAGCACCGCTTTTATTCATTTAGAGGATGCCGCACGTCTATTCAAAACCAAAAAAAATGTGACAGGTGTGCGTTTAAAACTAAACAATCTCTTTGCAGCTCAAGGGCTTGCTTATGAGTTACAGCAACGCTTAGGCGATAAATTTGAGGTAACAGACTGGGGGCGAGACAATAAAACTTTTTTTAAAGCAATTAAAATGGAAAAGATTATGATGTTTTTTGTTTTATTATTGATTGTTTTAGTGGCTATTTTTAATCTAGTGTCGTCGCTAGTGATGGTGGTTAATGCAAAACAAGCAGACATTGCTATTTTGCGTACCTTGGGTATGTCGGGTAAGCAAATTAAACGGGTCTTTATGATTCAAGGGAGTCTAATTGGTGTCACAGGTGCGCTAGTAGGGGCAACTTTAGGCGTATTATTCGCTAGTAATTTGGATGTAATTATCCCCGCCTTTGAAAGCCTGATTGGACGTAAAATCTTCCCTGAAGACATCTTTTTTATCTCCACCATTCCCTCTGATTTACAAATGTCCGATGTGTGGCTGGTCACTGTCGCAACGCTTGTATTAGCGGTATTAGCAACGATTTATCCTGCGAATCGTGCCGCTCGCGTGCAACCTGCCGATTCTTTGAGGTATGAATAATGTTCCAGCCCGTTGAAGTCTTTATTGGTTTGCGCTATACCCGAGCGCGTCGTCAAAGTCATTTCGTCTCCTTTATTACCTTTGCTTCCATGTTTGGGATTGCCTTGGGTGTGATGGTGTTGATTGTGGTACTTTCGGTGATGAATGGTTTTGAAACCTCTATGCGTGATCGTATTTTAGGTATGTTATCGCATGTCACCATTTCCGAAACCGATGCCAAAATTGAAAACTGGGAACAACGACGTGAAAAAATGTTAAAAAGAGAACACGTTATTGCTGTTGCACCCTTTGTTGAGCGTCAAGTCATGTTAAATGCGTCAGGTAATGTGCAAGGTATTTTATTAGAAGGCGTATTGCCTGATTTTGAAAAAAGACTCAGCACCGTGCCAGAGCATATGATCAAGGGCAATTTTAGCGATTTAGTCGCAGGAAAAAATAATATTATCCTTGGTTCTAAATTAGCGAAAGCACTGCATGTAAATGTAGGGGACTCCGTTATTTTGTTAAGACCTAATGCCAGTAGTTTACAATCAGGTGAATTACCCCTGCTTAGAGAATTTAATGTGATCGGCATGTTTGAAGTTGATCTGCAACAATATGATAAAAGCACAGCCTATGTGCATATGAACGATGCCGTTGATTTATTTGAACTGGAAGAGCAAGTAACAGGACTTCGGATTCAACTTGATGATCTGTATAAGTCCAATGAAGTGAGTCAAAAGATTATCGAAACCTCAGGGGATGATTTATGGATTAGTGACTGGACAAAAAACAATACTACCGTCTTTAAGGCGATCCAATTACAAAAGACCATGATGTTTTTTATCTTAGGTATGATCATTGCTGTGGCCGCTTTTAATCTAGTTTCAACCTTAGTCATGGTGGTCACGGATAAAGCCCCTGACATTGCTATTTTTAGAACACTGGGTTTAACTCCCTTATCAGTAATGAAAGTCTTTATGGTGCAAGGTACGCTGATTGGTTTAATCGGTGTATCGCTTGGTGTAGCACTAGGCGTTTTACTGGCAATGAATGTGGGTGCTATTTTACCGTGGTTAGAAGGTCTGTTAGACACCCGTTTTATTTCGGCCGATGTCTACGGCATCAGTAAAGTAGAATCTAATATCCAATGGCTTGATATTTTAATTATTAGCATTAGCGCACTGCTGCTTTCCATGTTAGCCACCCTTTATCCCGCATGGAAAGCATCAAAACTACAACCAGTGGAAGCATTACGCTATGAATAATACCTATAGAGGTTCAGGTATTAAATTTCTTCGGAATCGAGTGCTTTAGCCTCGTCTAGCGGGGATAAAGCCACCAATTCCAGAAATTATTTATATGAAAGTCTATATATAGTTTTTCATATAAATAATTCCCTGATAACAGGAGTGAAAGCTTTAGCTTTATTCAGGCATTCCACTCCATATTTCAATATCATCAATCCATTGGTATTTGGGATTTGCATCTCCATATATTTGGCTCAATATAATAAAATCAATCGGTTTTGAGTTGCGAGTCGTTGCACCATAATGGTCGCCGATTACTTTTCCATTTATTTTCCATAATGCTCTACCATCATTACCTTCGCTCCAATGCCAGTAAAATTCAGTCATAAACCACTCATCTATCGGAATAGGAACGGTTTTATTGTCAATTTCCCAAATAGGGTTTTCAGGGTTTTTATCGCCTTGCCAGTGCCAATACGGTATTCCATCATTATCGGTGTAAATATAGGCAATTAATCTAAATCCATTATTTTTTTCATAGTCTTTAGTTTTATATTCAAAAATGGCTCGCCACATATCTGCTTTGAATAGACTTGCACTATCCATTTTCATCCAATATTTGATATATAAATCCTTTCTTCCCTCTTCAATACTCAAAATTTCATAAGGGTTTTGAGTCACGCCTAAGTCATAGTTTTCAATACTATATAGGGCTTTAGTATCATCGCCATTATGCCCAATAATGGTTTGAATATTGCTTTGAACCGCTTGATGGTTATCATCATCTATATAATGCAAAGCACTTTGCTCTGCACCAAGTACATTAATCGGCCAAGAAAAACCCGTTTCACTATCCGTACCTTTTATATAACGATAATCTTCATTATCAAGATAGGCTTTATTATCAATATAAACACCCTTTTCAAAACCCGATTTAAATAAAAGTTTTGGCTCAGCAGATGAGGTTATGGATAAATCAGATAGTTGAGCAGATGAAGTAAATCGTTTATTTTTTATTAAATCTTTAAAGGTTGTTTGTACTTCTAAAGAAGAATCCAATCTTATTGTGGTCATTGTTTCATCCTCATTTTCCCAATTTTCATGCCAAGGGCTAATGGCTGAAAATTTTATATAAGGATTATTTAAAATTGTCTCAAAGGCATCTTTTAACCATGCACTTTTGTTTCCATCTTGATGATAATCGGTTACTCCAAACTCTAAAAGTGCCACAGGTTTTGTACTATTAAGCCCTTTGTAGGAATCGATATAATTTTCAAGCTGAGTAGAAAACTCTAAACCCTCCCACTGTTCATCTAATGTTTGCGCGCCATATAAACTAAAACCGATCCAGTCTATATAATTATCCCCTGGATAATAGTATTTGGGTTGATTCCACTCTTCATTTGGAAATGAAGTGTAATTAAAGTGATAAAACCATGTAATATGATGGACTTGTTCTTGTTTAAAGAGATCAATAATATGCCGATAAGCATCTCTATAGCGCTCAGGGCCATCTGGATAATTAGGATCACCATAACCATCCTTTTTACCTGCTCCATTAAAGATACCACTGTATCCAAACCAATCGCCATTGGCTTCCACTGCAAAATCAACCAGTAAAGGTATATTATCCTCTTTGGCATCTTTAGCCCACTGTCTTAACTGAGTATCAAAATCACCCTCTATAATGTTTTGTAGAGAAAATTGTGTCTCAGCAAGCCCTTGAATCTCATTGCTTCTCGGCATGAATCTGACAAAAGGAATGCTTTTTGCCTCATCAATTGCATGAATATGCGCTTTTGGATATTCAATGCCATTAAACCAATTTTGAGAAAAATAAGCCCATGCTATTTTCTTATTAGCAATCGCTTCAAAATCTTTAATTTTTTGAGTTGTCACCTCATCCTCAGAACCTCCAAAATCAGGAAACGCACCAAAATAGATTTTATTATCAGTAGGAGGAAGCAGTTTTATCTGTTTTGTTTTCTCAGGGCAACTGCTTGGTAATATTGTATTAGCAGGTAAATAGCTTTTAATTTTACTCACCGCTAAACCGATACTGGTATCGTTTTCGGTTACACCTGAAAGTACTTCAATCGAGCGATTATAAGCAAGGGAATTAGGTTCCCCATTAGACGCGGCACCTAAAGCATCAATAAAACACTGTCCCACGGTAACTTTATTGCTAAACATTTGCTTTGATTTAATCCCCTCGGGGTGATTGCCTGAATAAGCTAACACATCATTAACATAGGTGACGATAAATTTAGATTTGAGCATTCCATCATCTAACGCTTTGACCCAAAAAGCTAACCCTCCCTCATCGGGCGCTCTATTTAAGATATTATGATAAATTTTGGTCACAAATTCAGTGTTGCTCTCGAAGAGAGGATAATCTTGAAGAAATTGGGGATGCTGCGAAAAACCCTTTGAAATAGCTAAGAGCGCGGCGCTATTACCCATTGAGGACGCTTGTTGATTCCAAAAATCAAACCCACCCTGATCAGGCGCGCGATTATAATAAGCAGTATAAAGACCAATAATAGAATCTTGCACAGCGGGAGCTGCTATAAGGTATTTAGCAGGTGTTAAGGTAAGCAACAAAGCAATAAGGAGGAATAATCTTTTAAAAAAATATAGCATTTTTTTTCATTCTTATTTATATGAAATAGGACAAATAAGATATACCTATTTAGAGTCTGGCTTATCCACACCTTTAGCTTGTTGAGATTTCTTTTTCTCTTGGGCTTCCTCTTCAGCTTCAATACGCTCTAATTCAGCATCTAATTCTTCATCTGTTAGCTGTTTATGATTATCGTCATCATACTCTTCGTATTCATAATTCTCATCTTCCCAGAGTTTATTTGCCGCTTCATTAACTGCAGCAGCTGAGCCACCTGCAACCATTGCATTAACAGAGTCCATGCGTTCTTCTTCTTGCATTTGATCTCGGGATTTAACGGCTTCTTTAATGCGTTTTTTAAAGAGTGTACTTAAAACTAACCCTAATTCAAATAATAACCACATCGGTACCGCAAGCATGATTTGAGAAATCATATCAGGCGGGGTTAGGATCATTCCGATAACGAAAGCGCCAACAATGACATAGGGGCGTTTTTTGGCAAGGTTTTCTCTGCTTGTCATCCCTGTAGTAATAACCAAAATGGTTGCAATTGGCATTTCAAAAGCAAAACCAAAGGCAAGAAACATCATAATGACAAAATCAAGGTAGTTGGCAATATCAGGGGAATAGCTTGCACTGGAAGGCGCAAACAAAGGTAATACGGTAAACATCATTGGTAATAGCGCAAAGTAAACGAAGGCTACACCAAGATAAAATAGGAAGACACTGGATGATAATAGGGGGAAAATCAGCTTTTTTTCATGTTTGTATAAACCAGGCGCCACAAACCCCCAGACCTGATAAAAAACATAGGGGAGCGCTATTAGAAAAGCCAGCATAAAGGCAAATTTATAGGGGATCAAAAAAGGTGCGGCTACCCCAATGATTATTAGCTTTTGCC
Source organism: Thiotrichaceae bacterium (assembly GCA_027008665.1). Classification (GTDB taxonomy): domain Bacteria; phylum Pseudomonadota; class Gammaproteobacteria; order Thiotrichales; family Thiotrichaceae; genus JAGLBW01. The sequence continues at coordinate 9,970 of JALVEA010000182.1, forward strand.
CTTGTGTTATCAATGGTTCAGCTAACCAATCAAATAGTGTTTGAGCAAAGGGGGCTAAAAAAATAAAAACAACAAGAATGGAAACAACAATGCGTAATAAGTGATTGCGTAACTCAATCAGATGAGCAAGAAAGCCTTGTTCTTCTGCTGTTTCAGCACTGCCCTTTTTTTTGCTTTGATTTTTTCTTGGAAGCTTATCCGTCATGATTTTTTAGTTTCACTACTATCGCTATCTTTTTTGTCTTGATCTAATTTTTTATCTTCATCGAGTGCTTTAACATCTTCGATACTGCTATTGATATTATCTTCAAATAAGCCTTTGGCATCATCCACATTGCTTTTAAAATCTTCCTGCGTATCGTTCACCATTTGGCGTAATTCTTCGATTTCTTTCTTTTGTTCGGAAAGAATATTTTTCATTTCAGACGCTTCAAACTCACGTTCAATATCCGCTTTTGTTGAGGACACAAAGGCTTTAGCTTTACCAATCCAACCACCGACTTTCGCCGCAACCTCTGGCAAACGCTCAGGACCGATTACCAATAAGGCAATCACGGCTATCACCATGACTTCAGCAAAGCCTGCATCAAACATTTGAATTACTCATATTACTTATTATTTGGAACTACCTTGGTGTTTTATTGACAGGCGAGTCAGTTTGTTTAACTTTTGCTTCTGCATCAATAATATTACCCTTATCTTCTACAACCTGTGCAGGGGTATTTTCTTTTTTAGCGTCTTGTGCATCTTTCATTGATTGCTTAAAATTTTTAATAGCACTGCCTAAATCTCCACCTGCATTGCGTAAGCGTTTAGTACCAAATAGGAATAAAACAATCACTAAAATTATAATAAGTGATCCTGTGCTGGGCATTCCAAATGCAAATATCATCATGATTCCTCTAAAATTTTATTTAGGAATGAAAATTTAATCATTCCTTACTCTTCATTGCGGCTTGCTTTTTCTACCAAGCCCGATGTACCAAAGCGATGTGCTAATTCATTTAGCACATCGTCGGGATGTAATCCTTGTTGTGCCAATAAGACCATCGTATGAAACCAAAGATCCGCAACTTCGTAAATTACTTTTTCTGTTTTCCCGTCGATGCTGGCATCTTTTGCTGCCATTACCACCTCTGTTGCTTCTTCTCCCACTTTTTTAAGAATCTGATCTAGACCTTTGTGGTAAAGCTTTGCTACATAAGAACTGTCAGGCGTGGCTGATTTTCGAGATTCTAAAACCTCAGCAATCTGGGATAGTGTACTGTTATTTGTCATAAATAAAAGTAATAGTTTTAATATATTAAGTTATTAAGAAAGTTTATTTGGTTGCTACAAAGACAATAAGGGTATTATATACGCATTTCAATACTTTGATCTGCCATATATTGTTTAGCTTCTCCAATGGTATATTCTGCAAAGTGAAAAATACTGGCAGCTAATACAGCATCTGCTCCTGCTTTTAGTACCCCATCTGCTAGATGTTGAAGGTTCCCTACACCACCTGAGGCAATAACAGGAATATTGACCGCATCAACAATGGCTTTGGTTAAAGGGATATTAAAACCGACTTTAGTGCCATCACGATCCATGCTAGTGACTAATAACTCACCTGCTCCGTAGGCTTCCATTTTTTTAGCCCATTCAACAGCATCAATACCTGT
>JALVEA010000183.1 GCA_027008665.1 Thiotrichaceae bacterium
TATCATAAGAAAGCAAGAATGAATCAGGGCTACCCGCTTCATTAGCAACACTCATTGGGAATATAACCGTTCCACCGACTAGACCGTCCTTTAAGAAAACAGGGCCTTCATTGTGAGCATTTTTAATACCTGCATCATTAAAACCCGTATTCGGTTGTGCAGCACCAACTGCTGATAAATCAACTGCAGGCGCTGTGATTTCACCTAATGTTAAAGTCGTATCATCCGACTGTTTACTGCCTGTTGCAGCAGGATCAACAGAGGATGTTGCAGTTAAAACGGCACTACTTTCAGCTCCTGGCTTTGATACACCAGAGGGAAGATCCGCTTTAACCACAATTGTCTTTGTCTTATTTTGACCCAAAACGCCTGTATCTGGCACATTATCGCCATCACTATCGGTTAATTGTACCGTACCATCTTCATTCCAAAAGGTGAAAACAGTGCCTGATGGGAAATCCGTATTAGCAACGGTTAGATTAAATTTATCGTCACCATTACCTGTATTTTTGATTGTATGCGTAAAGACAACCGTATCGCCTGATGCAATCGTATCAACATATTGAATATCATCATCACCCGTGCCATCAGTGCTTACATCACTATGGTCATCTCCCCCGTCATTAACAGTTGGGCTACTAGTCGCCGTCGTGCCATCATCGGTGGCTAATACGCCATAATTTTGCGGTACTTCATCATGGGTTTTATTGGATTTTGAAGGATTCTTTCCAGTAGGTGGTTTATGATCACCATCTGCATCTTCAAAGGCAACAAAGGTATTATCAATACTTGCACCTGCCGCCCATTTATCATCATAGGTAACAGAGTATTCAACAGAGATAGTGGTATTTGGTGCAAGCTCCACATCCATTGCGTGAATGACTTTTGTTGCATCGGTTTTACCATCAGCATCAATATCAGCACCTAAGGTTGTTTCATCTGTTTCCACCGCAGTAATATCACCTGCATCAAGCAGACCATTGGTAACAATAGAGTTAGCAATTAATGTGGTTTGTGCATCTAAAGTACCATCACCATTAGAATCTACTTTTGGCAAGGCATCAAGAATATCTACTTTTGCCGCGGCAGAACTACCTGTATTCTTAACCGTTAAAGTATAGGTAATTTTCTTATTCACCTTATCGATCACCGATTCTTTATTCAATACCAGAATTGGCCCACTACCTACCGTAACTTTGTCATTATTCGTTGCTTTTTCATCACCTGATGGGATGGTATTTCCATTCGCATCCGTCGTCTCGCCCGTTGCTTCTTTATCTGCGTTATCACCAATATCTTCAACAATCGCTCCCGTACTATTTGAAGTCGCTGTTAATTCTATCTCAGCAAAATCATTATCAACCGCACTTGCAGGAATAACATAAGAAATAACAATGTTTCCTGTCTTACCTGCAGCTAATGTTAATTCTGTGATTTCAGGCTCACCGGCATCAGGCTGACCGTTACCATTGGTATCTTTAAAGATTTTCACACTGCCATTCACATCCGCCCCTGCATTATCAACAGCGGTTGTTGTCAATGCATAAGTATCCTCAACATTACCAATATTCTCTAAAGTATGCGGGAAGTAAACCGTTTGACCAGGGGCTGCGATTAATTCCTTATCATTTTCTAATGTTGCTCTATATTGAGGCGCAACGGTAATAATGGCTTCATTTGATTGAGCCGTATATTTATTACCATTTTCATCTTCATAACTGACTGTCGCAAGGTTTTTAATCTCAGTTCCCGCTAGCGGAGCGGCCGCCTGAACAATACCTGTTACTGTAGTAGCCGCTAAAGCAAAGGCTATCCAACGTGCCAATGGCTTACGATTAATTTGAATATTATTCATTATTATCTCTTTTATTATTTTAATTATTAAAAACCCCAAACGCATAGAGTCATATTCAGGATGGGGATCAGTTCACAAACAGTTTTCAATCCTTTTGCCAAAGAAAAGAATTTTGAGAAGATAAAATCAGCATTAAATTCTGAAGGTTATTAAATCCTTAGCCATAACAACCTAGTAGACCCTTAATTTTATCTCAATACAATGACCCACAATAAAATCAATGCGGTCATTATTTAAGGGAGTTCCAAGCAATTTAATTACTTGAAACTCCCTAAGGGGAATTAATTAACTTTTACACGGTAGGTATATTGTTGTTGACCTTTAGACACCAATGCATCGCTTGCTTTCCAACGGATATGTGTGTATTTAGTAGCAGGAATAACAACCGTTTTAACTGTACCATCTGCCATTTTTTGTTGACGTTTAACCGGCTCTTTTTCAAATGTTTTACCGCCATCAATACTCACCAAACGCGTCGCTGAAACAGGGGTTGATGCCGTATTTGCCAAATAATGCGTATGAGCAGGAATCGGTCCTGTAACCACTAAGCCTTTAAATGATTTCTCGCTATTATTTGCATAGGTTAGATCGTACTGAATCGTTTGACCAGGAGCTGCTTTTTTCATCACTCGCATTAACTCTTGACCTTTAGCATCAACAGTGACCACAGAAGCCCTCATATGACTAGATAACATCGGCTCTTGCTTACTTGCAGAAACAAACACCACAGAACCCGCAACAGCTGCAAAAGTTACCGCATAAATAGCTTTTTTTAACATTATAAACCCCTTAATTAATTGTTTTTATTTTTATAATTCTTTGCACATTTACCACAAACTCGCACAAAATTAAGTAAAATTACATGCAGATAATTGAACACTTCTACACATTAATTTGTATAAATAATAAACATTCAATACTGAATAGTTTATTAATACTATTTTTAAAGCACATATTTCAGATTAATGGTTAATCTGCATCCTGCCTGAAGCTTCCTTTAATCTATTCCAAGAAAATAAACGATAAATGGTCACAATATAAGCTAAAACAACAATATTAGAACTTACTTATATTTATAAGTATTGATATACTAAACTATTCAATAACTATTTATTGTGTACCGCTATGAAAAAGTTAAACAACCGCTTAATACTAACAACCATCGTAACCCTGTTTTCTACTATAATACTTCTGCCCTCAGTCAGTTATGCACAGCCGTTAAATCAGGTAAGAGCTTTTCTTGCACCAGCATCCCAACAAGGGACTTACTTCCCCTCTGAGCAACAGATACAACAGGCTTTATTAACTCCCACCACAAAACAAAAATCCTCTTTTGTGCCACTAGAACAAGAACCCCAAGTCTTTATCAATCAATTTACAACGCCTGATGTGCCACGGGTAAAGCAAAACAGATTA
>JALVEA010000184.1 GCA_027008665.1 Thiotrichaceae bacterium
CTATTTTAAAATTATCAGCTAGGATCGAAAAGTTTGGAGAAATTCCTGAATTTAAAATCCAGTAAGTGAAGGAAGCTATTAATGTTATAAGTAAGACATAAGCCGCTATTTTAACCCATTTTGAGGTGGGTTCAGGAGGTTCTCCATAACGGTTAATAGTTTTACTTCCTGGTATTAGCCAGAAAATAATATTTCCAAAAGGAATAAGGATAAGGGGGGCTAACCAACCACTTACATTAAAGTCATGACAGCGCTGTATGGTTAATTGAAATAACAGAAAAACAGAAGCGCCTATGGCGGCTGCCAGAATAATATAGCTAAAAATTTCACCTATCTGCCCAATTCTACTGGTCTGTCCTGCAATTGCAGCAAGTACCCAAAAAACTAGAAAAGGTAAGACTAGGGAATAGAAAAAATAACGTAAGCGACCAATGCGTCCATCAGGTGAAAAGAGGTCTACCTGGCTGTATCTTTGTCGCTTTGGAATTTGATTGGGATAAGTTTCACTGACATCCATTGCATTCTCCTTATGCTATGTTTTGGAATAGAACTGAATATTGTCATAGGGACTTAAATGGGAAGTATAATCTCTGGATAAAAGTATCTATTTCAACGCGGAACGATTAAAAGAGATTAAAAATAAAGCTAATATTGTTAAAAATAATAAGGAGATACTTATTGGCAGTTCTAGGATGTACTGAAGGATAGGGAAGTTCATTTATTAAATTTCATCTTGATGACTGAAAAGCTGAAGCTTTCACTCCTTTTATTGTGTTTTTCTACTTAAGTTCCATTTCAGGGGCTTGTTCTCCTTGGCTTGTGGGCCATACTAAGACGGTTGTTTTTGATCCACTGTCTTCATCGGTGAGATGTAGTTGCAGACGTATTTTAGAGGAAATGTGTGGTTTGAAATTAGGCTATTCCAAGGGATTGAGGTTGTTAAAAAATATCCACCATCAACAAGGGTGCAAAGAGAGGTTTTACTATAATTATTGAGTGGTGAGTATTTAAATTGATAGAGCTTATCGGTAGTGATATTAAATAAAATTGAATCGCCTGTTTGGATATCATCATCTTGTACTGCAAGTGTTATATAGAGATTGTATTGATCCCAATGTGCCTGCCATTTTGCTGATAAGTCTTGTTTGAGGTCTATTTGTGGTTTTTCTATTAATGCTTTAGCAATGTTTTTTTCTTTTGATGGATTGATTAGCCAATAGGTATCCATACTCCAAGTATCTTTGATATCCTTCAGTGCAGGGATAGCAATAAGTTGATTTCCAGCAACCTTTAGTTGCTGATGTGCAAGACTTCGGTTTTTTATTGTTTCTTCTAAATACTTAAGAGCAGCATCAAACTTAGGTGCTTTTTGGCGCTCTTGAGTGATGTATTCTTTTAGTCCCCAGCTTCCATACCAACTATATATTCTTGGGGCGCTAAAGAGGACAAAGACTTTTCCACCTGCTTTATCCCACTCGTGTAGGTATTCAAGATAAAGCTCGCCCATTCTTGGGTCACGATTGGCTGCATAAAGCAAGGGATTAGGGGCTTGATCAACGCGTCTTGTATCCCAGTCTACTAAGTGTTGCCCCCCTTCATAGGCAACTAAATCAACACCAAAGGCATCTGCTACTTTTTGTTGTACCCGCATTTGTTGAATGCTGGCAACTAGGCCTTTTTTATTGTATTTATTCGTGAGGGCAGCAAAAATATCATCCGTATTTTCAGCTTGACGCATTTTCTTTAGTGAAGTGGTAAAATAAGGCGCTATGGCAAGTGCATCGGTTTGTTTATAAGCATCATGATAAGACAAGAGTAAACTGGATAGGCGTGGGTTACTTGACCAGCCTGCCATGGTGCGAATTAAGCGTTCTGTGCCTTTAAATTCTTGTTCCCATATTTTAAAACTTTCAATACTGCGTTTAGAGTAATATTTTTGACCTGCTTTGTTGGCATCACTATCAAGATTTTGTTTTAGACCCATATCAATTGCATATTGATGATGCACAAAGATGGGATTCCATGTTTCATTACTGTATTCAACATAAACTTTAAGCTCAGGGTCTAAGTGTTGGCTAACATAACGGGCGAATTGTTGAATATAGTGGTCATTGGCTTTATAGGGAAGAGAAAACCAAGGGTTGGCTTTAAGGCGATTAGCAAGTTCTACCATGATTTCCAAGGGAGCGCCGCGTGATTTTGGTTTACCGCCCCATGTTGCTTTTTCTAGTTTATTGCGATCAGCCCAGTTTTCAATGGGATTACGGGTCATCCCTGCCATATTCATAAAACGCACCACTTTAAAGTGGCGCATAAAATCTAAATAATAGGGATTGAAGAGAATCGTTTTATAATGCTTTTCAAAAGATAGATAGTCATTTTTTGGGCAGTCTGTTGGGTTTTGAACATGTTGATAAGGTATATTTTTACAGATACCTCCTGCCATTAAAATACGGATATTACGGATATAATTTTTGGGATCAGTTTGTTGGATAACGAGGGAAGCATTAAGAATATTATCCTTTCCTGCTTTTATCTCAATAATGTCTTTTCCAGGGCGATGTACAACGATTGCAGCGTCATTACCATAATGAATTTTTCCTTCTCCTTCATAAAGTACAGTATAAAAGCCATCAGGTACGGTGCCCGCGGGGAGTCGATTAAGAAATTTTGTGCCAGCAACACCGCCGTGTAAATTTTTAGGCCAGCCATTTTGATCGTATTCAACCTCTTTTTTGCTTAACCAAGGGTAGGTTTGATCAAAAGGAATAGAAGCTTTAAAGAGGTCAATAAAAGGAATACTAGAGGTGTCCTCCCTTATTTCATTGGTATTAATGCCGAGTATTTCATCACTGTGGCTTTTTTTTATTGTTTGTAGTTCTGACTTTGTTGGTATAGGAACAGGCTTAGGTTGAGAGAGAAGATAGAGCAATAACCCAATACTAATGGCGGAGATAAGAGAAATAAGTAGAGGTAATCCTTTGGATATACGCATTAAAACTGTCCGTAGCTAGAATATATGATTTCCAGCATTTTAGACCCTAAAGTGCTGAGGGCAGGATTATCTAATTCAAGAGTAGACGTTTCAAGTAAAACAGTTATCTAATGTTATTTAAATTATATTCCTAGTACTAAACGACCAAATCGTTGCGGATTTTTCCATGCATCATCACTTTTAGCATGCCATGCAAGTTTACTGTCACGCTCATTACCATTGTCATCATCGTTTACTTGTATATCAATCCCTA
>JALVEA010000185.1 GCA_027008665.1 Thiotrichaceae bacterium
TTGTTCCTGATTGGAGTATCTCAAGAGGCGCATAGTTATTCTACGCAACGATTGAGATGATTCAAACAGGGACAAAAGGGCAAGTAAGATTGGTAAATTCATTGCTTGGAACTTCCTTAATGTGATCGTGTTTGAGTTAGAAGTTTTTCTAAAGGAATTTATGGTAAACAAAGGAGCATCCTAGTATAAAAAATACAACCATTGAGGCAGTCAGTACATGCAACATAAAATCGCTCAAAGATGCTTTAATTCTAGCCGTACCATCAGGAGCTATTTGTAACTGGACTGATTGTGCTTCTTTTATGCTTTGGGCAGTAACGGCTGTAGTGAATTGAATGGTTTTATTATTATATTGATACTCAATCACAGCTAAACTGAGATTTTGTTTGCGCGATATAGAAAGTACAGTGCCTGTGGCGTTTTCTGCTTTCATAAACAGTGCATTGCGCTGTTTTAATGTTTTTTTGATATAGCCTATAAACGCAACGCTGGCAAAGGCGGCTATGGCAAAAAAGAGATTGAAGAGTGTATTGATGTTGTCCATATTTTATTATTTTTATTAGAGGTCTGTAGAAAAAAAGCCACCTAGAAAAGGTGGCTCTTAAATGTCCTGCAATTAGCTTTTAACGACCAAACATTTTACTTGCAAGATCAATAGCGCCACTAATGCCACCGATAGAATCTAAGATAGATCCGCCACTACTTGCTTTGTCAACCATATTAGGAATTGCATCACGTAGTCCACCAACGGCTTCATCTTCACTTAAGCCAAGCTTGGAGGCAAAGTCAGAGATTTTATCTTGACCAAAAATATTAGTGACTTGATCACTAGAAATGGCCTCATTTTCGCCATCGCCTAACCATGATGCTGCCATATCAGCCATGCCACCTGATTGCATATTGGCAAGGATAGAGCCAATATCAAGTCCACCGCCTTGATCATTACTACCACCTGTTAAACCCGAAAGTGCAGATACTAAGCTATCAATATCAAGTCCACTACCATTATCACCACTCATTTTGCTGTTGATGAACATTGTAGCGCCCATTTTGATTAAGTCACCCATATCCATAAAATATTACCTCTGTTTGTGTGTAAAATATATTCATTATTGAAGAGCTTTTATAAAACTGGTGGCAAGAAAACCCCTCTGTCTTTAGCTGAGGAGTAGTTGACTAATAGCATAATCACCCTTCTTCTTTAAAATAATGGAAACTAATCCATAGGGATGCGAATTTTTTGCCCTGGGAAAATCAGATTAGGGTCTTTAATAACTTCGCGGTTGTCTGCGAATATTTTTGTGTGTTTAGTGCCGTCACCATAAAACTTATCTGCAATCTTCCATAGACTGTCGCCTTTTTGAATTTCGTAGTAAGTAACGTTTGGCGTTTGTTGTATGACTTGTCCTGAATCATCATCTAACATCTCTTCAGAGCTTGAGTCTATTGCTTGGTCTGCTAGCGTCAATTCACCTGCTTCAACGGTTTCTACACCTAAAGCGTTACCTGCCATCAGAACTGCTTTTTCGTAAGCGCTGGAGGATTCGGCTTCCCCTGTAATAGTAGCAACACCGTCTTCAACGCTCACTTGTAGATCACTTATACCTGGATTATCCTCTTCAATATGTGCTTGTAATTTTTGGCTTGCAACTTCAGTGTCATCATCGCCACCAAATATGTTTTTACCAAAATTTTTAGCAAAATCAAATAGTCCCATGGTTTATCTCCTTTGTTGAGTAATATTACTGATTGTACTTTTTTAAGCTTTAGCTAAATTATAGATCATTTTCAAGTTTTTTGGAGAGTATCTCAATCTGATATCTGGTTATGGCTCAAAATAGACGAGCTTGTTAAACTATAATCAAAATAATTCAGAGGATACCATGACAGTTGATCGAATAATTCATTTAGCAGTGGGGGTCGTTTTTTTTATACTTTTTCTTAGGTTAGCAAAAACGTCTTATGAATTAAAATTGCTTATTCTTGGTGGAATAACAATGGCTGTCGGTACATGGATGCCTGATTGGGATTTATGGTTAGGTATTGGTTATCACCGTAGCCCTCTCACGCACAGTGCTTTACCTGCATTACTCTTTGGGTTGCTTGTCTTTAAAATAAAGCGTTCTCCAATATTAGTGGTGGGTTTTTGCTTGGGATTAGCGTCTCATTTATTCTGGGATATTATTGCCTATGGCAATGTGCATTGGATAAAAGGCGGGAACAATGATCGCCTGTTTTTATTTGTGAATGCATTGCTCCTAATTATTGCCGCAGTGATGATGCATTATAAATATTTGATTTCTTCTTCTTTTCAACGTTCTGGTTGATTTTTTAACCTTTAAATTTCTAGTCTTTACAAAGAATATTCTCCACAGTTGCGTTATGATGCGCTCTTTCTTTTTTATACCATAAAAAATACTATTTTAAGGGAGCAAAAAATGTTTTCAAAAAACATGACGATTTCGGATTATGATAATGAATTATTTACTGCGATTAGGGCGGAGGTGCAACGTCAAGAGGATCATATTGAACTAATCGCTTCTGAGAATTATACCAGCCCACGGGTGATGGAAGCACAGGGGTCAGTTTTAACTAATAAATATGCAGAAGGTTATCCTAGTAAACGCTATTACGGTGGGTGTGAGTTTGTTGATATTGCCGAACAATTGGCAATTGATCGGGTAAAAGAGTTGTTTGGTGCAGATTATGCCAATGTACAGCCACATTCTGGCTCTTCGGCAAATTTAGCCGTTTATATGGCGTTGTTGCAACCGGGTGATACCGTATTAGGAATGAGTCTTGCAGATGGAGGACATTTAACCCACGGTTCGCATGTTAGTTTTTCAGGTAAAATTTATAATGCGGTTCAATACGGCTTAAATAATGACACGGGTGAGATTGATTACGAACAGGTTGAAATGTTAGCGCGTGAGTATAAGCCTAAAATGATTGTGGCGGGTTTTTCTGCTTATTCGCGTGTGGTCGATTGGCAAAAATTTCGTGATATTGCAGATGAAGTAGGAGCGTATTTATTTGTTGATATGGCGCATGTGGCAGGTTTAGTTGCGGCAGGCGTTTACCCTTCACCTGTTGCAATTGCAGATGTAACCACCTCCACCACGCATAAGACATTGCGCGGACCTCGTGGTGGTATTATTTTAGCAAAAGCTAATCCTGATATTGAGAAAAAGCTAAATTCAGTGGTTTTTCCGGGAACGCAGGGCGGACCTCTAATGCATATAATTGCA
>JALVEA010000186.1 GCA_027008665.1 Thiotrichaceae bacterium
ATTTGACAAAAATAGCGACTCTTAACCTCGATACCAAAGCTATTATAATTTTTTAGTGAATGATTTTTTTTAATATCCATAGATTCTATTAATAAGGTGTTTTCTGATTTAATGGGTGACTAATCATAGCCTAAAATTGCAAGTTATTGATGGAATCGAGAGCTTTAGCCTCGTTTATTATTATACAATTCGGGGCTAAAGCCCCCGATTCCAATTAATAAAGTATCAACTACAAGCCATTATGACCCAAAACAAGGCTTCCCCAGTCAAACTAGGCTATACTCCTTTTTTTATTAAATCAGTACGAGTTTTTAAGCTATGTCAAAAGCGATCAATAAAGTGGTTCTTGCCTATTCGGGCGGATTAGATACATCCATTATTGCTAAATGGTTACAAGAAACCTATCAATGTGAGGTAGTGACTTATACTGCGGATGTGGGTCAAGGTGAGGAGGTCGAGCCTGCACGCGCTAAAGCGGAAGCGATGGGGATTAAAGAAATCTATATTGATGATTTACGTGAAGAGTTTGTGCGTGATTATGTCTTTCCCATGTTTCGTGCGAATACTATTTATGAGGGTGAATATCTATTAGGTACGTCCATAGCGCGTCCTTTAATTGCTAAACGTTTAATTGAAGTTGCCAATGAAACAGGGGCCGATGCTATCTCACACGGTGCAACGGGCAAAGGCAATGATCAAGTACGTTTTGAGCTAGGGGCTTACGCACTTAAACCCGGTGTAGAGGTGATTGCTCCTTGGCGTGAGTGGGATTTGAATTCACGCAATGATTTAATGGCGTATGCCGAAAAACATGGCATTGCGGTAGAGACTTTAAAGGCTGGCAGTAAAAAATCAGCTTATTCAATGGATGCGAATCTGCTTCATATCTCTTACGAAGGTGATATTTTAGAAGACCCTTGGAATGAGCCAGAAGAGAGCATGTGGCGTTGGACAGTCTCGCCTGAAAATGCCCCCGATAAAGCAAGCTATATTGAACTTAGCTATGAAAAAGGCGACCCTGTTCGTTTAAACGGTGAAACACTTAGCCCTGCTACTATGCTTGAGACGCTCAATAAAATAGGCGGTGCAAATGGCATTGGTCGTGATGATATTGTTGAAAATCGTTTCGTCGGCATGAAATCACGCGGTTGTTATGAGACACCGGGCGGGACGATTATGCTTAAAGCACATCGAGCAATGGAATCCCTTACCTTAGACCGTGAAGTCACGCATTTAAAAGATGAGCTAATGCCGCGTTATGCTAAGTTAATTTATAACGGATTTTGGTGGTCACCTGAACGCGAAATGATGCAAGAAATGATTGATGCATCACAAAAAAATGTCAATGGCACAGTACGCCTAAAACTATACAAAGGGAATGTTACCGTCGTTGGACGAAAATCAGAAACAAACAGCTTATTTGATGCCAATATCGCCTCCTTTGAAGATGATCAAGGCGCTTATAATCAAAAAGATGCCGCAGGGTTTATTAAACTCAATGCCCTACGTTTACGCATTGCGGCAGGACGTAATAAATACGGGGAATAAATTCCCTGTCCTGATAGGGATAGGGAAGTTTTACCTCCCCTCCCTCCGAACCGTACGTGCGGTTCTCCCGCACATGGGGTTTAAGTCGTTAATGATTTCTTTTAAACTTCCTGAGCGACTACGTTTAGTCTTAGCTCGTTCCTGACTTTTACACAGAATAACGAAGTCATCTGCATATCGAACCGATTGATAGCCTTCTTGCTTTCGAGAAATTCATTCATGATTATTTCAAGCGCATTACACGGCTGGTGCTGTCAATATCAGTTACGAGGTCGGAACCTCGTAACTAGGAAAACAAATAATCTAAGCTTTCAATTAATTCAATTGCTGGTAAATCATAGAAAATACCTGCGCCTTGGTTTTCTTTTGACATGCCGCGTATAAATAAATAATAGATGCCGCCGAAGTGGGTTTTGTATTGATAGTTTTTTAAACGTTGTTTTAAATAACGGTGTAGGGCGATGCTGTAGAGTAGGTATTGTAGATAATAATGTGAGTGTGCGATTGCTTCTAATAGCTTGTTTGTTTCGTAGTTTTCTAAGGTATTGGATTTATAGTCAGCGATGTAATAACGTCCTTGGTGTTCAAATATTAGGTCGATATAGCCTTTTAAATAACCTTTGACTTGTTGGAAGCTTAATTTTTTAATCGCATCTGAGATGATTTGTCCTTTTTCTTTGGCTAAATGGCTTAAGAGAATCCTTTTTAACTCTTGTTCTTTTAAAAGGCTTAAGGGTAGATGGAATTCCATTTCATTCAATCGTTGTGAGTTTTTTAGTTGTGAGAGGCTAAAGTTATCTGTTAGTGGGAGTAAAGGGGCTTGTAGGCTGGTATTAATTAATGTTTTAGCGGTGTTTGCTAATTCTGCTGTAAATCCCCAACGTTCTAATGTATAAATAATTTCGGTTTGTTGTTGTTCATTGTCTTCAAGTTGTAATTTAGAGAATGTTGTAAAATCGCTATTTTCATAGATTTGATGTAAACAGCTTCCTGCATTTGCTCCACGGGGAAATTCATTAATGGCATTGTTTGGCTCTGGGGTTGTGTATTGATTGAATAATTCATCGGCATCATGGTCATGGGTTTGGGAGTGATTGCCTGATGTGAGTCCGCTAAAACTGGTAATACGGTGCTGTTGTTCAATAATGGTCGAGAATTGACGTGCCTTTAATTTTTGAGAATTTTGTTTGAACTGATAATATAATCCCTCTTCTTTTTCAGGCAAGGGGAGTGCTTCAATGACCCCTTTTGAGGCATCGACTAATGCTTCAATATTTTGTTGATAATAAATAAGGAAGTTTTTACTTTTTGCCTTTTCACCATTGCTTAATAACCAGCCTAATGCCGAGCGGTCAATATAACGATTAATTTTCTCGCTTAATGTAACCACAGTGCAATGGTATTTTGCCCGTGTGAGTGCAACATAGAGCAGACGCATATTTTCTGCATAGGCTTCTTGTTCTAGTAATTCTAAATGTTGATCGCGTTTTGGAGAGCCAATATCTAGGCAGGGCGTATGAGCCTTATCATCGTTATGAAACATAATGCTTGCATCAGAGGTGGCACTTTTAATGCTATCTGCCCATAAATAAGGACAATAAACTAGACCATATTCAAGCCCTTTGCTTTTATGTACGGTTACAATTTTTACTAGTTTATCATCACTTTCTAAACGTAATTGCAAGTTGTCA
>JALVEA010000187.1 GCA_027008665.1 Thiotrichaceae bacterium
TTGGCTAATGATTGTTTGTACTTTGTAATAAGCTGTTCCAATTCATCTGTTTTTTTGGCAGAGCAATAGGCTTTCATTAAATTGATAATGATATTAAAGCGTTCTGATTTTGTTTCTTCTGCTATTTTTAAGATGGTAATTGCTTTGTCATAATCACCTAAACGATAATAAGCATAGCCTTTGTATTCTAATGCTCTGCTGTTATTGGGTGTGATAGCAAGTGCTTTGTCATATTCTATAATCGCTTCAGTAAATTTCCCATCTAGAAATTTTTTCACCCCGCTTTCAATTATTTGGTTTATTTGGCTCACTTGTTTTTGTTGTTGAATCATATTGAGATATTTATCAGATGTTGGTGAGTTTTTTGCCCATTGATTATTAAAATAATGCTCAGCTTTGTCTAAATCACCTGATGTATATTCAAGAACCCCTAAATTATTAGATACTTTTTTGGCTATTTTCGATTCTTTGGTTTTTATTGCAAGTTCTAATGTCTTTTGTAGATATTCTCTGGCTTTGTCATTGTTTTCTGTTGCAAAAAAAGTCCAGCCGAGTGCATTTCCTAGGCGTAATTTTTCAGTGTCGGTGGTTGCTAATGGCTCTGCTTTTAATAAAGTAGTGAGAGCTTTTTTAGGCTCATTGGCTTTGAATTCCTTCCCTGCTTCACGCATATAGGCACTAAAATCTTCCTCAGCAAAAGAAGAGGTAGTGAGTATTAAGGATATAAAAAAAACTAAACTAGTTATTGCTTTTTTCATGCCATTCTCTCCTATTAAAATCCTGAATCATCAGTGGTATTTGCTAGACTATTTTTACGTTTTTCTGCACTTAGTAAGATTTTTGCATCACGTAATGAATTATTTGCAAGTGCAATCTGTTTCCTTGCTGAATCATAATCAATACGAATACTTTCCCCATTTTTCATAATAATTTTACTGTTGTGGTCAAAATCTATTTTTTCACCTTGAACAAAAACAACAGGTTTAAAAGGTAATTCTTCGGGAGAGGTGATGATTTTTATTTCATGTTTAGTTTGGTAAAGCATTAAAAAAAGTCCGCCCGCAAAAAACAATAATGAAAAGCCAATAAAATAACGGGTATTTTTTAATTGAGAGCCAATTAGGTTTTTCCATTCTCGATACATTTCAATATCTCGAAATTCACTGGGTTGATGTTCAAAAATTTTTGTTTGGACGTTGGAGGTTAATTTAAAACCGAGATAAAGCATTAAAAATGCAAAACCTGTGACACCTGTGTTTAAGATATCGGGTATGATGCTCATGTCCATATTAGGATGGCCTATGTTGTGGGAAATTTAGACTTTTTCTTATTGTAACAGTTTGTTTTTAATTGATCTGTATAATATTTAATCTTTATATCTTGTCATAGAGTTTATTTATAATATATTCTTTCTAATGCTATTGGAATTATTTGTTTTTTCTGGATTTTTTTATTAGATCGTATGCAGATTGAATTTCTTGGGAGCGTTCAGTTGCTTTTTTTACCATGTCTTCTGGTAATCCTTGTCCCATTAGTTTGTCAGGATGAAATTCACGGATGAGACGACGGTAAGTTTTTTTAATTTCAGCATCTGATGCTGTTTTTTTCACTCCTAATGCTTGATAGGCTGCATCTAGGGAGCTTTTACGAGAGGCATAACCACCGTGTTGTTGGTTTGAATGTTGATATTGACCGCGTGAAAAATGGTCTTGCGCTCGTGCCATGGTGAGTAATTGTTGAAAATAGGCTTCGCTATAGCCTAACGATTGGGATATATGACGTAATAAACTGATTTCAGCATTATGCAGATTTCCATCGGCTGTTGCTGTTCCAATGAGATAGGTCATTAACATTTGCTTTAATGGGCCAGAACGCCCACATTCACGGTTAAATTCTTCAAGTAAAGGATCGATAGAAAAATCAGGATTAGCACCGAGTTTAAACAGTCGGATTGCTTCTTTACGATGTTCAGGTGTGAGACCAAGTTTTTCAAAAAATTGTTGTGTATGGGCTATTTCTTTTTCAGAGACACGCCCATCTGCCTTTGCCAGCTTACCCATTAATGTAAAGACTGTTTTTAAGAACAATGCTTGACGAACGTTGCGTTGAGCTGCTGTGCTACCTAATCCATTAGCACGTCCAATATAACCTACTAAGCCACCTGTTAATTTCCAGCTAATAAAGCCGCCAATGAAAAAGGCGAATAAACCTACCCAAAATCCATAAAAATAAAGGCCGAGTATGGCTGCAATCCATTTAATGAAGCGCATTAGATTGATCCTAGCATTGTGTTTTTAAATAGAATCTTTCCAATATAACGCGCACCTGCTTTGGTTAGATGCCGACCATCATAGGAAATTAATTTTAAATCACTGGTAAAGACAGGGCAGTTGGTGGAGTCACCACAAACGAGTTGATGTGGATTAATAAAGGTTGCATTTTTGCCGAGTCTTTTACTTAAAATAGCATTAATTTCCAATGATTTTTTTCCTACCTCATTTCTGAGTAAACGACGTTCATGATTGGATAAGTTGATATATTTACTAGGGGTTATTTTACCAAAAAACTTATAACCAATCACTATTAAGCGTTGCTGTTTTTTAATACCGAGATAGTGGAATATTTTGGGTAACTTGTTAGCAACCGCTGCTTTCCATAGTGGGGAAAACACGACTACATCTGCCTCATTAACCTGTTGTTTCGCTTTTTTTAGACTGTCTATATGCTTTGTTTTTAGACAATAATTTTGATATTTTTTACTAATATAGTCATTAATGTTTTCATTAGGGATTGTTTGACAGGCATAGGGGATAAAACGAAATTGGATTTGATAGTTTGTTAGATAGCGATTTTCAATCGCTTCATTAAGGAAATCACAGCCTTGACTATCGCCTATAATGATCAGTTTTTTCTTTTTAGAATTTGTATCAAATGCTTTAGCTTGCAGTGAGCGGCATCGCTCGAAAGCATAGTGGTTATTGGATATTTTATTGCTGTTTTTCAATGGATTTTTTTGTTGAATTGAAAAATCAGCATCGCTAGCAAAGCTGATTGAAAAAGGTGTGATGAAGGTACTCAGCAATATAAAGAATAGTAATGCGAAGTGTATTTTGACGGGGGGCGCTGTTGCCATAATCATAAATGGTCAGTGAATAAAAGTATATCAGGATAGGAGTTTTAGATTCATTATTCAAGTATTTAATAATTGTCAATTAATAAATTCTTTGATTCTA
>JALVEA010000188.1 GCA_027008665.1 Thiotrichaceae bacterium
ACCGATGCAAAATGGATTCTATCCACAAATGCAAAGATACAATCAGCCCCAACAGATGCCAAATTATCGACCTTCACCTTATGCGTATTACTATCCACAACAACAAACAGTTTATATGCCAAGGTGGTGGAATTATTATCCGCAACAAAGGTTTAGCCCACCTTATCCCTTCTATCAGCCTTATGCTCAGAATCAAAGCATTCCTTACCCTGTTGCAACTTATCCAATGGGAAGTCAAAGACCAACTCCTTATCCACAAGCATCTGCTAATAATGTGACCAATATAGCGGGAAATAATAGCAGTAGAGCTTTATATCCAATGCGTAAGAAAATAAAAAAGAAGAAACACGCTTGGGGAGAGGAGCGGCATATTTGGCCAGATTTTTATACTGGTTTCACGCGAGATGCGTGGGATAAAATGATTAATGCACCTTTTGATGTAGGTCGTATGCCAGGAGGATGGCGAGCACCGTCTCTTAGTACGCCAGACCCTGTAACAGTCAGTGATGCGGTTGCTAATCAAATGCCCCCGATAGCAGAAGAAATGGGGAATATGACTCATCTTACAAATTAATTAGGAAGTTTCAAGTAAATGAATCTACCCATATTGCGCTAATTTTTTGTTTCTGATTGGAGTATCTCAAGAGGCGCATAGTCGCTCTATGCAACGATTGAGATGATTCAAACAGGGATAAAAGGGCAAGTAAGATTGGTAGATTCATTGCTTGGAACTTTCTTGGCTATGCCAATCAAGCTTCTCGCAATGAGGTGGTATTTTAGAGTAAAAGTAACGATTAAAAATAGGTTATCAAAAAAAAGCACTCCTAATAAAGGAGTGCTTTTTTTGAAGACTCTTCAATCCTCCTTTCTAAGTTGACTTATTTCGCGTGATCTACCATATAAGTCACTGCTGCTTTGATTTCATCATCCGATAATGCACCATTTCCGCCTTTAGGAGGCATAGCACCTTTCCCTTTTAAAGCAGAGTTAATTAGTGCATCCATACCCGTTGCAATACGTGGTGCCCAAAGAGCTTTGTCACCGAATATTGGAGACCCTGCAACACCTGTTGCATGACATGCAAAACAAGTCGCTTTATAAATTGCTTCGCCGTTTGCATTTGAGGTTGATTTCGTTGCTTTTTCTGTAGCAGGGGTCTCTGTTTTAGCCGCAGCTGGTGTAGCTTCTTTTGTAGCAGGTGCTTTTGGAGCATTTGGTACTGCTGGAGTAGCAGGTGTGGTTGGAGTTTCTGGTTTTGTAGGCTCAACCACAGGCTTAGGTTTTGTTGGAGCGGTGGTTGTTGCCTCTTCTTTTACAGCCTCATCCTTTGCAGTTGCTTTTGTAGCAGGGGCTTCTTCCTTTGCGGGCTCTTTTGCTACTGGCTCTTCTTTTTTAGCCGCAGTATCACCACCACCTAAATCAAAGCCTGCTTCCTTAGTCATATAAAGGATGGCCGCTTTAACCTCAGCTTCTGAAAGTGCAGCATTTCCACCTTTTGCAGGCATTGCACCTTTACCATTTAATGCCGAATTCATTAATGCTGCTAATCCCGTTGCGGCACGAGGTTTCCACTGCTCTTTATTACCAAGGACAGGAGCACCTGCAACCCCCGCTGCATGACACGCAAAACAAGTGCCTTTATAAACAGCTTCACCATTAGCAGCGCCCGTTGTCGCAGAGGCTGTCGCATCACCACCTTTAGGCACATCAGCCGTTGTTGTTACACTGCCTATAGGCTTTAAACTTTCAGTTGCTACAGCCTCTTGACGACTATGATCTTCAGCTCCCTTAGTGGAATTATTTGATATGGTGTTCAATAAGTTTGAAACCAAGATAAAAACTGCCGTTCCTAAAACAGCAAGACCTATTAGGAAAGCAATAGGTACGAATGGATCTTTTTTTTGTTTATGGGCCATAAATTATCTCCTAATTATCCCCGTATAAAATATAAAATAGTATGATGCCTGAATGGCACAAGTATTCACATAAAAGTTTCTATAAGTCACTAAGCCATTGGAGATATTTAATGCATCCCTGAATAGAGGTAGACCTTATTAACTCAATCTAAATATTTTAAGAATCAAACTACTAAAAATATTGTTGCTTGTACATTGTAAGTTGCTATTAAAACTAATATATTTTTTTATTTATGGACTCTCTGGGGCAAAAATTTCCTGATTGAAGTCCTTAAAAATAAAAAAGCCTAAAAGATCAAATGACACTAAAGAGATAAGCCGTTACAATCCCCCGCCTCAATAAATCATTTAAAAGCACCCGTAGCTCAGCTGGATAGAGTGTCGGCCTCCGAAGCCGAAGGTCATGCGTTCGAATCGCATCGGGTGCGCCATATTGAAGTATCAAGGTATAAACTATTAAGTGGGAATGTTAAACAAACCTTTTATTCCAAATAATAGATGGTGTTAGGAAGTTTTAATAGTAAAGATTCAGCTAACCCATTCAACGCACAATACAGGAATTGAGATGGTTTCTTCTACAACAGGCAAATCAGAATGTTTATGGCGAGAACGATTAGCTCGTCTTTTTTTTGCTCCGCGTTTAGCAGGAGGGCGAGGTGGTCCGACAAAATCATCAGCTAACGGGGCTGAATCAGACTTGATAGCATCAGATTTAGTAGTACGCTTTTCAGTCTTTTTACCATAAAGGCGATGATTCAAATCACGCACCTTTCCTTTCTCTAATGAAAGTTCTTCCTCTAATACTTTAATCTTCAACAAAGCACGTTTATGAAGGCTTTTATATTGATTACGTTCTGCTTTAAGTTGAATCATCTCCTGACGTGAAGCACGAATAAACTCCGTTGCAAACGGCTTGTCTTTTGGCTCTGATGATTCCGTTAGTGCAAGTTCTGATTCATGGATGTGAGATGATCAATCATTAAGCATGTACTAAAGAGTTCTTAAAATAAAAGGAAATTTCTAGAAAATGGTGGTGAGTGGTAGTGGGTTAGCTGAATATTTACGGTCAATAATGAATATATTGTTGATAAAAAACTAAAAAAACGTGCCAACGATGTGGTTTGGAAAGTGCGTTGTCAGGATCAGTGGTTATATATTTATATCTTACTGGAGTTTCAATCCAGACCTGATGCGTCGATGCCATCGCGCTAGTGTGTGTAGTGGTTAAATATTTTCAAACAAAATATTAAGTTTGCTGGATGGCTAATAAGTCGCATCGTACCAAGTACGGGGAATAAATTCCCAG
>JALVEA010000189.1 GCA_027008665.1 Thiotrichaceae bacterium
TGGTCGTCATGAATCAAACGGCTAAAGGCAGATAAGGCATCGCGTACATTGGAGACATCAAAATCACTGCCTGCATTTAACCATGTGGAGAATAAATCATCGTAGGCGATAAAATAGCCTAGCTCTTTTTTAATGTACTGAACAGTGTTGGGGTCATCTTCGCTAAGTGCCTGAATTTCGTCATCAGACATGCCTTGTTTTTTAGCAAAGTCTAATAGCTTGTCAGATAGGTATTTGTAAAAAATAAAGCCGAGAATGTAATCCTTGTATTCATTAGCTTCAATTTTCGACCGCATTTGATTGGCGGATTCCCAGATTTTTGCAGCGAGTTGTTGTTTGTTCAATCGTTAGTCCTTTAGGGTTAATTCGGGTTGTTGATAGTTGTCTCACGCTTGCGTCAGTGGTTTAGTTGCTAAGGAAGTTCCTAAAAGAGCATTTAAACCTGCTTCCATTGAAACCGACTCACACTGCGACTCTCTCGATCAAATTCTACTCCGATAAGATAAATATCATATCCTTTACCTTGATAGGCATGATGATAATTTTTATTTTTAATTTGTTGTAATGCATTCGAGCCATCGACTTTAAACTCAAAGATATAAACCGTGTTATTGATCATCACCGTTAGATCAATGCGTCCATGATTATTTGCATCTTCTGCTTTAAGAGAGTCAAAACCTGCACCTGCGAAATATGCATAAACCACACTGGCATAAAAGCCTTCGTACTGCTGAATATCATTATTAGTGAAATTATTGTAGGCAATTGAGGCAAATAAGGCTTTAAAGGTTGCCTCAAGCTCGTCCAATTTAGCGGCAGCTAATTGCTTATACAGTGCCAGTTGTACCTTGGTTTTTTTATAAGAACGAACAAAATAATAATTCAATAAATAATTATTAAAACTGTTTTTGACTTCCAGATTGGGAAAAGTCAAGGTGTAAATTAGATTACTGCCCCATTGTTGTACCTCTTTAATGGTCAAATAACCTGCTTGAAACATCACTGTTTCTAAACTAATTTTTTCTATATCAAAACTATCTAATAACTCTTCACCTACTTCAAGTTGCTCAAACTGGGCAAGATGGTAGTTGTTTCGTTTAAAGAGTTTGAGTAAAAAAGCAGGTGTGCCTGTATTAAACCAATAGTTTTTAAATAAAAAGGCATTATCAATAAATAGCAAAATATCATAGGGGTTATAAACCCGATCTTTTAAGAAATTATAACCGTTATACCAACGCTTTAATTCGACTAAATCAACCCCTTGTAAATAAGGGGCAATGGTGGTTTCAATATCGTGCTGAGTATAACCACAAATATTACCGTATTGAGGCATAAGGCTAATATCACTGAGATTATTCAAACCACTAAACACACTCGCTTTGGAAAATTTACTTACCCCTGTTAAAAACGAAAAGCGGATATAACGGTCATTTTCTTTAATTTGTGAATACAAGCGTTTAATGATCTCACGGCATTCAATCGCCACGGGCATTTGGTCAAGATTATCTAAAATAGGCTTGTCATATTCATCAATCAGTAGCACTACAGCTTGTTGATATTTTTCATAACTTTTCTTAATCAACTGCTTAAAGCACAAAGCATAATCCTCGCTATCATCACATTGTATGCCTAAATGTTGTTGGTTATCGCGCAATAAATCTAAAATAGCTCGTTTGAGTTCATCAGCACTACGATTACCTGCAAAACTTATTTTGATCACGGGAAAGGTTGTTTGCCAATCCCACTGTTTCTCAATGGCAAGACCTTTAAACAATGCTTGATTGCCTTCAAAAATCTCTTGCAATGTATCGAGGAAGAGTGACTTGCCAAAGCGTCGTGGGCGAGAGAGAAAGACATGCTTATGAGAGTGAATTAAATCATACGCTATTTGTGTTTTATCAATATATAAATAGTTCTTTTGTATGATTTCACTAAAGGTACTGATTCCAAGGGGTAGTTTTTTCATGGTATTGTTCTGTTTTTTTTCTGTAATGTGATTAGCTACTTACATTATTTTAACACTTGAACCACCCTTCTACTTATTTAGGGACTCTGCGTCTTTCCCGCATAGTTTTTACTTTTAAAATTATGTTGCCACTGTAATTCCATTTTTTTTTGTTCTTTTAAACTTAATTTTTGAAACAACGTCTTTTTCCGCTGAATTTCTTTTTTAACCTCTTCGGGTTGTTGTTGATACCATTCAAACCATTTTTTAATATCCTTACGTACCTTTGGTGTCAGTCTTTTCCAGTCTTTTAGACGTTTCTTTAAACGCCTTTTTCGTTCTGGCGTCATCTGTAACCATTCCTGAGATATACTGTATAATTTATGTTGTTTCTCTTCATCCAAAGTAGACCAGTTTTTTGCATAGGGTCGTAATATTTTTTGTTCCTCTGGCTTTAACTTAAACCAATCAATGGGATTGGCAAAGGTATTGAAAGAAAAAAAGAAGATAAAAACAAATAAGATCGGTTTTAAAGTCAGTTTAGTCATATCAAATAGTACCCTAAAATATTCTATTGAGCTTGTTCTGCTACTGCCAAATCAAGCCACTGATAAAATTCTATTTTCCTATAAAAGCTAATTTCTTCATCGTTTGATAATAAATCAACATTATCAACCAGTTGTGGGTCTCGCATTATATTCGTATTAAGTATTGATAGCGTTATAACAGCCATGAAGAGAGTAATAATTAAACAAGATAAAAATAAGAATCTCTGTCGCTTTTTTTTATCCTCCTTAAGAATTTTTTCTCGCAATTCATCAAGGGATAATTTTGTAAAATTAGACTGCATAGTTTGATCAGGCTGTAGATCCTGTGAATTCATATCAAAAATCCCCCCTAAACAGCAAAAATACGATAAAAAAAATTTTTACTGAGATTAAATGCTTCTTCGTAGAACCCCATTAATACTATATTGCTATCCATTTCGCAATACAAAAAACAACTGAATTGCTGTTTATTTATACAACAATAGCTTAGCTAATACAGAAAATTTCTGCTCAGACTCAAAGATACACTCTGCCGTCTTTAAACGTACCTTTAAATGACGAAATTCATCTTGATGAAACATATTTTTTGTTATTAATACAATGTAACTGGTTGAATCAATAGAGGAAAAATTTAAAATTATTAAATATGGACTGACAAAACTGTGACAAAGAAGATCGACCTTTATCCATTTATCGCTACAAATAAGCACAGACCAATCACCTAAAGCACTGATTTTTAGTTCTAGAACAGATTTACCTAAGCTACGCATAACATGCCATTGGTAATAATAGCGACAAGAACTGCTAACAACGATTATCAGCAATAAAACAAAAAAAACAGAAGTACAATCAGTCATTAATAAAACGATCATAAGCACCCAAATATGCACTATCGCTATCATTATAGCAATATCTTTGCTTGATTTTAGCTTAAGCGCTAATGGTTTATTAAATGACAGATGATATACCTCATTTAAAAAAATAAACGCTCAAAATTCTTACTGGAAATTTTTGCAATATGCTCATAACTATCACCGCGTAATTCTGCTACTTTTTCTGCAATATATTTAATATAGGCGGGATGGTTTAATTTACCACGCTTAGGCACAGGGGCTAACCATGGGGAATCTGTTTCAATTAATAGTCTATCTTCTGGGACTTGTTGAGCAACATATTGAAGTTCTTTAGCACTATTGAAAGTAACAATGCCTGAGAAGGAGATATAAAAATTTAGGTCAATGGCTTTTTTTGCTGTTTCCCAATCCTCAGCAAAGCAGTGCATCACACCACCAATGGAATCAGCGCCCTCCTCTGCTAGTATTTTCAACGTATCATCCTTAGCAGAACGAGTATGAATAATGAGTGGCTTATTGCTTTGTTGAGCTGCTTTAATATGCACACGAAAACGATTTCGTTGCCATTGCATATCCTTGTCTTTATCGCTGATATGAAAATAATCCAGCCCCGTTTCGCCAATGGCAATAATTTCTTGATTATGCAGTGCTAATTCAACTAAATCATTAACGCTTGGCTCTTGTACCCCTTCACTAGTTGGATGCACACCAACGGAGCAATAGATTTGTGGATAATTTTTTGCTATCTGAAGCACATCATCAAAGTGTTCTAAATCAATACAGACACAAAGAAAACGTCCAACACCAGCATCTGTGGCAGTGGTAATTAGAGTATTAAAATCATTATCAAAGTGATCTAATTTTATTTTATCAAGGTGACAGTGAGAATCAGTCAGCATAAAGATATTCCGCATTCTAAAAAATATTGCAGAGTGTACCTGAATTTTCTAGTAATTATGAGTCAATGCAGGTTTTTTGGCTAATTCACCTAAAATGGATTCTATGGCTAATTTGATTTTCAATTGTGTTGGACCAAAAAAACTGATACCAACCCCTGCACTATTTGAACCACTTTTAGGCGCAATCCAAACCACTTTACCTGGGATTGCTATTTTTTTATCAAGATAAACAATACTTGTAATCACAATCACCTCATCACCAAAACAATAATCATCATCGGTTGGAACAAATAAACCGCCCCCTTTTAAAAAAGGCATATAGGTAGCATGTAAAGAGGTTCTATTTTGTATCGTTAATGATAAAATGCTATGTTCTTGATTATCCATGGAGATACCCTAGCGTCTTGTTATTCTTCAAGTTTTAGAAAGTTTCATCCATAACAATAACATGCTTTCAATAAATAATTGAGCATTTAACGATGTATGGGCTAAGCGCCTAAGTTTTATCAATTGATCATAAAGCTGCCATAATTTAGCACTATCAACAACATGGGGAATTTGTAAAATAGCCTGTGCTTGAACTTTGTTAAAAGGGTATTTAATCAGTTGTTGTACCCAATGTATCTGCCAGCTAAGTAGCTCATCTTTTGATGCTGTTTGCCATTTTTTAGATATTTCAGTCAGTGATTGTTGTTGCATCATCACAGCTAATAAATCATTAGCAAAATCATTTCTACGCTTAAAATGCTCTTCATTATCAAGTGCTAAAGCATATAACGGTTTACCACTGGACATTTCAAGTAACTCTTCAGGCGAATGCTGTATGGATTGCTCGGACAACCATTGCAATGCTATTGTTTTGCTAGGTGTTGCTAAATGTAATATCTGGCAACGACTTTTAATAGTTGGTAGCAAGGTGGATAATTGTGCCGTCAACAAAACAATCACACTATTATTCGCAGGTTCTTCCAATGATTTAAGCAAGCTATTTGCCGCATTCATATTGAGCGCTTCAGCCGGATTTATAAAAGCAACACGGCTAGTTAAATAGCTACGGCTCATGTGCAGAAAGTCATTAAGTTCACGAATTTGATCAATTAAAATCTGTGTTTTATTTGCTTCAATTGCTATTTGAAAATAATCTGGATGGACATCCCCT
The DNA here is from genome assembly GCA_027008665.1 of Thiotrichaceae bacterium. GTDB lineage: Bacteria > Pseudomonadota > Gammaproteobacteria > Thiotrichales > Thiotrichaceae > JAGLBW01. Next base: position 5,406 of record JALVEA010000189.1, read on the forward strand.
TTCCTAACACGACAGCCTTTGCACTCACCACAGGCATGATAATTTTCTAAGGGAGACTCGCACAGAAGACTATTCACTAAAGCTTGTGCAAATGCCTGTGTTCCTGTACCTTTTGCCCCTGCGAGTAAAATTGCATGTGGCAGATGTTTAGCATTACGCGCGATAACCAGTTGATCCCAACTCTTTTGATGCCATCTGTGTACCATATTAGGATTCTCTTCGAGAGTTTAGGAAGTTAGGGATTTCTATCCTTTAAAATAAGATTGAATGTTTTGCTAAGTTGTTTTTGAACCTGTAATAGATCATCTTGAGCATTGATAATACGATAGCGATCGGGATATTGTTCCGCCATTTGCAAGTATTTTGCACGTATCCGATTAAAAAAGTCGATATCTTCCTGTTCAAAGCGATCTGTTTCCCCTCTATTTTTAGCACGATTCAAACCTGTTTTAGCATCTAAATCAAATAAAAAAGTATAGTCAGGTCGGCATTCCCCTTGCACCCAGTTTTCTAAAGTCGCAATACGCTCTATTGCAATACCTCGCCCTCCGCCTTGATAGGCATAACTAGCATCTGTAAAACGATCACATAATACCCATACCCCTTGTTTTAACGCAGGTAAAATTTTCTTCTGTAAATGTTCTGCTCGCGCTGCAAACATCAACAATAATTCGGTATCTTGATGCATGGTAGGGAGTTCTTTCGAGAGTAAAATCTCACGAATAGCTTCACTAATTTCTGTCCCCCCTGGCTCACGGGTGACTAAGACTGGCAGATCTTTTTGCTGCAGTTGTTGGGCAATAAACTGCATATTAGTTGTTTTTCCACCGCCTTCAACCCCTTCAAAGCTAATAAAAACGCCCGACATTATTTATCTCCCTGATAACGTTTTTTATTGCCTCTTAATTGATAATGAATTACCGCTTTTTTATGTTCAGAATAAGTTTTTGAAAAATGGGACGTTCCATCCCCTTTAGCAACAAAATACAGTGCCTTTGATTTAGCAGGATGAAAGACTGCATTAAGATCTTCTGCACTTGGTGTTGTAATCGGTGTAGGAACTAAACCTGTACGCGTATAAGTATTATAAGGATTATCACTTTTAAGATCACGTTTGCGAATATTGCCATCAAACTTATCCCCTAAGCCATAAATAATGGTTGGGTCTGTTTGTAACATCATGCCTTTTTTAAGACGATTTAAAAAAACGCGAGCAATCAGAGGTCGTTCAATAGACTGTCCTGTTTCTTTTTCAACAATAGAGGCTAAAATCAAGGCATCATAAGGTGTTTTGATTTTAGAATGTGGCTCACGTTTCTCCCAGCCATCTTTTAGTTTTTTGAGCATTGCCCGATGGCTTCGCTTTAAAAATTGCAAATCCGTTGTATTGCTAGGGTAACTATAGGTATCAGGAAAAAACCAACCTTCTGGATTAGGATAACGTCTCCCCTCCTCTGTCCCCATTAGAGACATTATATTTTTATAATCATTATCCGAAAGTGTTTGTTTGAGATTAGGATCGGCTTTAATGACTTTGATTATTTCTTTAAAAGTATAGCCTTCTATGATTTTTGTTTGATACTGGATTGTTTTTCCTGAAGTAAAACGTTCGAGTACTTCACTCGCCGTCATTCCTTTTTTTAGCGCAAACTCACCCGCCTTAATATTACGATCTTGTTTCGATAGTTTAGCTAAAATAACAAAGGCAAGCGCAGGTTTAAACAGATCTTGTTGTTCTAAATTTTTTGCTACTTGGCGGATATTACTGCCTTTTTTAATTTCAAAACTTGTAATATCTTCTTTTAACTGTTGACTCGTGTATTTTTGATAAAAATTATTGCCTGCAATCCCTGCTCCAGCAAATACTATTATTAATAACAAAAACAATCCTTTAAGAAACCTTTTCATTCTAATCACTCTTTTTTTCCAATACTTTGATATTTTTTTGTAAATCGGTAATAACAGTCGATACAAAACTTCCTTTTTTATATTCAAAGTACCTTTTATTGAATTTGACCACAAACCACAGACCAATTACCGAGTTAGTAAAAAAAATCCCATTCGCATTCTCTATATCTTGCATTGATACGCATCGCTCTATTACATCAATATTTTCTTTAGCTAACAAGGATATAATATAAGCACGCATAATACCTTTAATACCACATTGCTCCAGTGAAGGGGTTATGATCTGTTGATCTAAAATAAGAAATACATTGCTCATCGTACCTTCAATGATATTACCTTGAATATCACAGACAAGTCCCTCCTGACAATCATCCGCTAATTCACTACGTGCGAGTACCTGTTCTAAACGATTCAAATGCTTAAAGCCAGCTAATAAGGAGTTGTGTGTAAGTTGAGTATGACAATATTGAATTTTAATACCGTTATGGCGATAGCTCTCAATATTTTCGGGAAGTTTATGCAACGTCAATAATCGTGTCGGTTTATTCAAACCGTGAGCTGAATAACCACGTCCACCTGAACCACGGGTAATAATAATTTTTAAAATACCGTGATTAATACTTTGCGTAAGAAAGGCTATTTCTTGTCGAAGAATTTTCTCATCCAGACCGATAATTTTGAGAACACGACAGCCCCAATTCAAACGCTCTAAATGCTCATCCAGTAAAATACTTTTCCCTGATGAAACCAATAAGGTCTCCCAGACACCATCGCCATATTGAAGACCTCGGTCTGATACTGGCAAGGAATTTTGGAAGCGTCCATTAACCAGTATGGATTGTTTCAATCTAAATCTTTTTGAAAATCAAAGTGCCATTTGTACCGCCGAAACCAAAAGAGTTACTCATCGCAACATTCACTTTTGTTTCACGAGCGACATTTGGAACATAATCTAAATCACAAGCTGGATCAGGATCCGTTAAATTAATCGTTGGCGGCAAGACCTGATCATGAATAGCCAAAATACTAAATATTGCCTCAATCCCTCCTGCGGCACCTAATAAATGACCCGTCATCGATTTTGTTGAACTAATCGCAACCTTATAGGCATGATCACCCATTGCACGTTTAAGGGCTTGTGTTTCAGCAACATCCCCCGCAGGTGTTGAAGTGCCATGTGCATTGACATAATCAATATCTTCAGGATTTAAACCCGCATCTTTCATCGCATGAAGCATACAACGAGCAGCACCTTCACCATCTTTAGAAGGGGAGGTCATATGGAAGGCATCACTACTCATTCCGAAACCAACTAACTCACAATAAATATTGGCACCACGGGCTTTCGCTGATTCGTATTCTTCTAATACAATAATCCCTGACCCATCCCCCAAAACAAAGCCATCACGACTTGCATCCCATGGGCGACTCGCCGCTTGTGGATCATCATTGCGTGTAGAAAGCGCACGAGCTGCCGCAAAACCACCAATTCCTAGCGGTGTCGAACCCATTTCTGCACCACCTGCTAACATAACATCTGCATCACCGTACTGAATCATACGCATCGCATCACCGATGCTATGTGTAGCGGTTGCACAGGCCGAAACAGGCGACATATTATGCCCTTTAAGACCGTGCATAATAGATAGATTACCTGCAACCATATTGACAATGCTACTTGGCACAAAGAAAGGTGAAATTTTTCGTGGACCACCCTTAATAAAAGCTTGGTAGTTTTTTTCAATCGTTCCAAGACCACCAATACCTGAACCAACGATAGTCCCAATACGCTCGGCGTTTTCATCAGTGATTTCCAGTCCAGAATCCGCTAAGGCATCTGTACCTGCTCCAATCCCATAATGGATAAAAGCATCCATCTTACGTTGATCTTTACGTTTGATATAATCATCAATCTTAAAATCATCAACGTTTCCCGCAATTTTTACGGTGAACAGACTGGTATCAAATAAGTCTTCACTGATTGCATTAATACCACTTTTACCCTCAACTATATTTTTCCATGCGATATCGATTTTAGAACCGACTGGAGAAACAATTCCTAAACCTGTAACAACGACTCGACGATTTGACACAATAGTTTTCCACCTATGGAGATTAATTAGGGAAATATTAACAATTTAAGCCATTAATATTTTCCTAATTAATCTAAAATATTACACAATAAAACCGTCACTTTTTAAGTAGGAGGTCATAATAAATTTAACAAAATAAACGAGCAAAATGTTAAATTTATTGTGTCTTTCTGCTTAACAATCCAAAAGCCACGGTTTTTAAGCTCTAAAAGAGATAAATAAATTACCCTTTATGATCGTTAACGTAATCAATCGCTAACTGAACTGTTGTAATTTTTTCCGCTTCTTCATCTGGAATCTCTGTTCCAAATTCTTCTTCTAAAGCCATTACTAACTCAACCGTATCCAATGAATCTGCCCCTAAATCATCAACAAATGATGATTCATTTTTTACTTCGCTTTCTTCAACACCTAACTGCTCAACAACAACACTTTTAACGCGTGCTTCAATACTCATGGTTTATATTTCCTTCATTAATAATAAAATTCTACCTAAACGCTACAGAGTAAAAACGATGAATATCTCAATACTGACAGGGTTTAGGGTCTCAAATAACGCAATGGCGGTGCATTGTAATAAAAATGCTTTGCTCTTACCAGATATAAGAAAGTTCCAAGCAATTAAATTACCATTACATTGCCTAGGACATATGCATACCACCATTTACATGCAGAGTCTCACCTGTCACATAAGCTCCCATATCGGATGCTAAAAATAATACAGCATGGGCAATATCATTTGGACTACCCAATTTACCTAAAGGAATCTTAGTTAACATTCCATTACGTTGTTCATTCGAGAGAGCCTTTGTCATATCGGTATCAATAAAACCAGGCGCAACAACATTGACCGTAATGCCGCGTGAACCAATTTCTCGTGCTAGTGACTTAGAAAAACCAATAATGCCAGCTTTAGCTGCTGCATAGTTAGTCTGTCCCGCATTTCCAGTTGAACCGACCACAGAAGCAATGGAAATAATACGACCGTGTCTCGCCTTCATCATTCCACGCAAACAGATTTTACTGAGCTTAAAGACTGAGCTAAGATTGGTTTCGATAATGTCATCCCATTCATTATTTTTCATTCTCATCAATAGGTTATCACGCGTAATACCTGCATTATTGATTAAAATTGAAATCGTACCATAATCAGCCACAATCATTTTTGTAACATCGCTAATGGACTCATCATTGGTCACATCCAGTACCATTCCCTGCCCTTTAAGATTTGCTTTTGCAAAATAATCACTGATGGCTTCTGCCCCTGCTTCACTGGTTGCAGTCCCTATTACCGTTGCCCCTGCTTTACCTAACGTTTCGGCAATTGCTCGACCGATACCGCGACTTGCTCCCGTCACAAGCGTAACTTTTCCTTCTAATGACTCTTCTAAATTCATCCAATTTATCTCTTAATTATTTATAGACCGAATCTTAAGCTAAGATTCAAACACCCACTGATGTACTGGTCAATTCTAATGCTTTTTCTAATGACGCATTATCATGAATACAAATATTTCCCAAGCTACGATCAATACGTCGATTTAATCCAAATAAAATTTTTCCAGGGCCAAATTCTATAATACTATCCACCCCTAAATCATTTTTTAGTGCATTGATTGTATCCACCCAACGTACAGGCTTAAATAATTGTTCAGACAATGCCCTCTTAATCTCATCAGCATGATGAAAACTTTGCGCATTGATATTATGAAGAACGGGTATATTTGTAGAAGAAAAAGGAATATCAGACAATTTTTCAGATAGCGTTATAGCCGCATCTCGCATTAAAGAACAATGCGAAGGCACACTCACTGCAAGTTTAATCGCACGTTTAGCACCTGCAATTTTTAATTGCTCTATGGCTCTATCAATTGCTCGAGAATCACCTGCAATAACAACCTGACCGGGTGAATTAAAATTAACTGCCTCAGCAATACCATCCTCTGCTACTTGTTTACAAACCGCTATTACTTGCTCATCTTTTAGACCTAAAATTGCAGCCATAGCCCCCTCACCTTCTGGCACTGCTTGTTGCATTAAATTGGCTCTTGTTGCAACTAAT